>NZ_DLIY01000001.1:0-113765 GCF_002483985.1 Dysgonomonas sp. UBA7630 | reverse complement strand
AACCTCTTTTTAGTTTTGTTTTTATCTTGTCAGCTTTACATTCTGTCGGGAACTTCAATACCTAAGAGAGACATTCCACTTTTCACTACACGCCCTACGTTATCGGAAAGTATCAGCCTGAAATTCTTCAAATCTGTATTTTCTTCTTTTAGGATAGTATAGTCGTGGTAAAACTGATTGTATTCTTTTACCAAATCATATATATAATTTGCGATCAGAGCCGGATTATATTCATCTCCCGCCTGTTTTACAATTGATGCGTATTCGGCAACTTGTTGCACAAGACCTTCTTCTTTTACACTTAGCGAGATATCAGCAGAGAGTGTTGTCGGAATAGAGATTCCTTGTTCTGCAGCCTTACGCAGTATCGATTGTATACGTGCATGTGTATATTGAATAAACGGACCTGTATTACCATTAAAATCAATCGATTCCTTTGGATTGAAAGTCATATTCTTTTTAGGGTCTACTTTCAAGATAAAGTATTTCAGAGCACCCATACCCACCATACGGGCAATGTTATTAGCCTCTTCTTCACTTACCCCATCAAGCTTACCAAGCTCTTGCGATGTTTCTTTTGCTGTTGCAATCATTTCATCAACCAGATCGTCGGCATCTACAACAGTACCTTCACGCGATTTCATTTTGCCCTCGGGCAATTCCACCATTCCATAAGAGAAATGCACAAGGCCTTTTCCAAACTCAAAGCCTAATTTATCTAAAAGGATAGACAGTACCTGGAAGTGATAATTTTGCTCATTACCTACAACATATACCATTGTATTGATCGGAAAATCATCGAAGCGCAACTTAGCCGTACCTATATCCTGTGTCATATACACAGAAGTACCATCGCTACGGAGCAGCAACTTGTGATCTAATCCATCTGCGGTAAGATCTGCCCATACAGACCCATCCTCTTTCTTATAAAAGATATCCTTTTGCAAACCTTCAAGTACGGTTTCCTTACCGTCTAGATAAGTTTGAGATTCGTAGTATATCTTATCAAAGTCTACGCCCAGACGCTTATATGTTTCGTCAAATCCGGCATAAACCCAACTATTCATATTTTCCCACAACGAAACTACTTCAAGGTCTCCGGCCTCCCAAAGACGAAGCATATTGCGAGCCTCGGCCATCAATGTAGACTGAGCCTCGGCCTCTTCTTTAGACAGACCTTTAGATTGTAATTCTGCAAGTTCTGCTTTGTAATGTTTATCGAACATTACATAGTAATCACCAACGAGGTGATCGCCTTTCTTGCCACTAGATTCAGGAGTTTCTCCATTTCCCCATTTCTGCCAAGCGAGCATCGATTTACAGATATGGATTCCCCGATCATTTACTATATTTGTTTTTACAACTCTGTTTCCATTTGCTTTTAACACTTCGGACAGAGCAAACCCCAACAGGTTGTTTCGTATATGTCCCAGATGTAGAGGTTTGTTTGTATTTGGAGATGAATACTCTACCATTACCAGAGGAGAATTATCATCAGCCTTTGTTATGCCATAATTTTCTACGGTATGAACTTCATTTAACACATCAATCCAGCAAGTAGTAGCAATGGTAAGATTAAGAAATCCTTTGATCACATTAAAGCTACTTACCTCCGATGTATTCGCTTTAAGCCACTCTCCTATCTCCTGTGCTGTTTGCTCAGGTCCTTTCTTCGACATTTTCAGAAAAGGAAATACAACTAAAGTATAGTGACCTTCAAACTCTTTCTTTGTTTTTTGTAAAGAAAGCTGCCCTGCTGTCACCACTTGTCCATAGAGCGAATCTATAGCACTAATTATTACCTCCTGTAATCTTATCTCTAGCTTCATATATGATTTTGAAAATTACTTATTCAGGTTGCAAAGCTAAGAAAAAAGTACCCTATAAGGTAGTTTTAGGGCATAAAAAAAAGTAGGAAAGATTATTCCCTACTTCTTTTTTCTTTTTTTAATCAATTATAGTGCAGCTAAATCAGCACCAGCTTTAAACTTAACAGTTTTCTTAGCTGGAATATTGATAACAGCTTTAGTTCTAGGGTTAATTCCTTTTCTTGCTGCTTTTTGAGTTACAGAGAATGTACCGAAACCAACTAGGGCTACTTTGCCATCTTTTTTCACTTCTTCTGTTACTGATTCAATAAAGGCTTCAAGAGCTTTTTTAGAATCAACTTTGCTCAATCCTGATTTTTCAGCAATTGCATTGATAAGTTCTGTCTTGTTCATAATAATTGAATGTAAATGATTTAATTAAACATTATATAACCGAATTGTTTTTTGAATACATTTCTAGTTCTGGCACTCAAATATAAGTGTTTTATTTAATAATCATAAAAAAAAATAGGAAAAACTCATTAGAATTCAGAAAATATCTAAACGTAAAGTGATTTTCCTCAAGAAAAACAAAAAATATCTGTAATTTTGGGCTTTTGAAACGAAAAAACAAGATATCAAGATGAATCAAAATAGCTCGGGATTCATGAGTTCGATTCCGGTAGTTACCCGAAACCTTCTCATCATTAATATACTAGTATGGCTAGCTCAGTTTTTATTAGGTAGGGTTATAGAAATAGATAAATACCTGGCGCTACACTTTTTTGAGTCAGATCTTTTTATGCCTCATCAAATAATCACTTACATGTCNNCCGCCCATTTATTTTTTAATATGTTTGCTGTTTATATGTTCGGTAGAACACTTGAAATGGTATGGGGGCCGAAGAGATTCCTTGTATACTATTTATTAACTGGAATAGGAGCAGCAGTAGCACAAGAGTTAGTATATGCAATAGAATACAGAGAAATTGTATTTAACTCAGCAATAATAAATGTAAATATAGGAGAACAAATAATTAACAAACAAGATTTCTACAACATACTGCCCCCAACATTAGGAGCTTCCGGTGCAGTATTCGGAATATTGGTTGCTTTTGGTATGTTATTCCCTAATGTTGAGCTAATGATGCTTTTCTTCCCTGTACCGATAAAAGCAAAATGGTTTGTTATAGGATACGGAGTAATTGAGCTCTTTTTAGGAATTGCAAATAGTGCAGGAGATAATGTCGCACACTTTGCGCATTTAGGGGGATTGATCACCGGATTTTTCATAATACTTTACTGGCGTAAGAAAGGAAAAGCAAATGGGCACAATTTTAGAGAATATTAAATATCGGTTTAAGCAGAAAGATATACTCATACAGCTTATAATCATTAATATCGCTGTATTCTTGATTCTTTCTGTTATCGGTATTATAGGTAAGTTATTTAAGATCGAAACATTTAACTTAATACCTTACATTGCGGTAACATCAGACCTCTCTCTACTGATAAAACGTCCGTGGACATTATTGACCTATATGATTGTCCATCTCGACTTCTTCCATATACTGTTCAATATGCTTATGCTCTTCTGGTTTGGGCAGATATTCCTGAGTTATTTCAATCCTAAAAATCTGGGAAGCCTGTATTTGCTGGGAGGTTTGGCAGGTGCTATATTGTATATCATATCATTCAACACGATACCATATTATTTGGAAATGAATCATCCCCCAATGATAGGAGCATCGGCTTCAGTCATGGCTATTATCTTTGCTTCTGCCTTCTACAGGCCTAATGCCGAAGTAAGCCTTTTCATGGTGTTCCGTGTAAAGATTATCTATATCGCACTTTTCCTTTTCGTTATTGATTTTATATCGCTAGACAGCAATACAAATCCCGGAGGACATATCGCTCATATAGGAGGAGCCCTGATGGGTTATCTATTTGCTAAACAATACCTGAAAGGGAAAGACATAACCCGATGGATAAACAAAATAATCGACTCTGTTGCTAACCTAACCAAACCAAGCTATAAAAAGAAGATGAAGGTTAAATACAAAAGACCTGAAACCGACCAGCAATATAATCAACGTCGCCATAAAGAAACAGAGGAGATAGATCGTATTCTGGACAAAATAAAAGCTTCGGGTTATAGCAGCCTTAGCTCAGACGAAAAAAAACAGCTATTTGATGCGAGTAAAAAATAAATTATCCAAGATTAGAGTTGGTCGATTTATCAAATATACTGTATTCGCTACCAACCTAATCGCTATTATCATACTCATCTTGTCAACTCTTGCATGGTATGTAGTTCCATCTCGAGTTACATTTATCGCTTATCTGGGGCTCGGCTTTCCTATTATCCTATTTATAAACATCCTGTATCTGATACTTTGGGTTATTACCTTCCGATGGAAATATGCACTGGTTCAACTGATTGCAATATGTGCATTCTGGCAACCTATATTAACATGCTATCCAATTCACTTTAAAACAAAAGAAAAAGATATCCCTCAGAAGCATATAAAAGTACTCACATACAATGTGCGTGCTTTCAATTGGTCGAAAGGTGAAGCTGCAAGAAACAATCCTATATTGGAATACTTGGTCAACTGCAATGCAGACATAATTTGTTTGCAGGAATTTGCTGTATCACCCGCCAACGGCAAGAACAAGAAGAGTATAATATCGGAGGCGGAAATAAAACAAAAGTTGAAAGATTATCCTTATAGCAGAATCATAAAGCTGGGATCATCGCGAGGAAACCTTATATATGGATTAGCCTGTTTTTCTAAATTCCCGATAGAGAAGGCTGAGCGTCTCCCGTTAGAAAGTTCATACAATGGATCTGCTATGTATGAATTAAAGATCAATAAGAGAAAGGTAACACTTGTAAATAATCATTTGGAGTCGAACCGAATAACATCTGAAGACAAGAAACTATACAAAGAATTCTTCAAAACGAGAGATAGAGAGATGATCGGAGAGGTAGCTATGAATGTACAAACCCGGTTAGGTGCAGCTTATAAGATAAGAGAAGCACAAGCTAAAATAATACGCTCGATCATAGACAAACAGGAAACAGATGCTACTATTGTATGCGGAGATTTTAACGACTCACCTATCTCTTACGCTTATTATACAATCAAAGGAGATAACCTTGTAGACTCTTATGCGAACACTGGTTTTGGACAAGGCATCACCTATCATGAAAACAAATTCTGGTTCCGAATAGATTTCATCATGCACTCTATGGCTTTTCAGTCATACAACTGTACGGTTGACAAAATTAAATATTCCGATCATTATCCGGTTTGGACTTATCTAGCATTTAAAGAGCAATAATCATCTTATTCTATTGCAAAACAGAGCATAAAAAAAGGTTGATCCGTAAGAACCAACCCCTTGTATTTTATAGAAATCATATATCTATCTTACTGTCGATACCGGATGTTTATTTCCCTTATAACTCTTTAGAATTGCTCTTGTAGAACCGATATTCAGCTTCGAGTCAAGGCGTACAGGCATGCGGTTATTATCATTTGTAATATATACCTTCATGGCTTCTTTTTTATCGCTGAAGGCATCATCCATGATACTCAATACAAGTTTTATGCAGCTGTATTTATTTTTATCATTGGCTTCAACGGTTTCTATACCATCGTATTCTATAATCATATTTACTTTTTTCTTTCCCGAGATAAAGTCTGTTTTTGTTGTTTGTCCTTTTCTCATCGAAGAAAAATCTAAAGTTCGAGCATAAAAAACCACACTCATCATATCATATATACACGAAGAAGATGTCAAGGTCTCATCAAAACGGAAAGATCCATTTTTGTGGCGCTTTGCTCTTATAATAACATTGTTTCCGGTATACGTATAGCGCACCTCTTCTTTTGTATAGTCCTTTCCCTCAAATGCATCCTTGATATATGCCAACGGCACAAGGTCTTTGGTTGTATAGCACGACAAAGTATCGTTTAACGCAAATACTTTACGGACAGTTCCCGTAGACTGAGCCATCAATGTCATTTTGTAAGCGTCAGTGCCATTATACTTTTCCGAAATGGTTTTCAGCGAGGAAGTACCGGCTTTTGTATAAATGATTCCGTATTTGAAATAAAGATCATAAGACAAATCCTCTCCTGCCTGAAAAAATGTATTATTTAATTTACATTGAGCATTTGCATTCAAGCCGAATAAAGCTGAAAGCATAATTATGATTCCTGTAATTTTTTTCACCATAACTTTTATTTTATAGTTTGCCAAGTTTTTAATTAAAAGCTATTCGTATTGTTGTAGCTATTATTAGAACTATTTCTATTCCTACCTGTCGTATTCCCCTGCTGGGTAGTAGTATTATTTTGGTTTCTAGTCCGTTGATTTTTAGCGTCTTTTTCCTCTAGTTTTTTCTTTCGCGCTTCTTTATCCTCGGGTTTCTGTTTCGTTATATCCAACGGTTTCTGACTATCCATGCTATTCGGATTAATCCTCCAAGCGGGGTTATTCTCTTCAATCTCAAAGTTAGCCTTTACTTCGATTGCTTTGCCCAGATAGTAAACCAGTTCGGGTTGAAGTTTCATATCATAATCTCCCGTATCCCAAACTCCATTATTATTCCTATCGAGGACAATACGAGCATAATATGTTCCGGGATCAACGTCTTTAAAAACCGCAACATTATCTATGACTCTGGATTTACGAATTGGTTTATCCGACTTATCTAAAATTTCCATAAAAGAAGGAATACTATCTACGCCTTCCACCCATATAGCCAATTGTCCGTACTGATCTTCATTCTTCACTTTAAAGTTCTGTTCCAGCTTATTATTCCATAATCCGTAGATACTATAAATTGAAGCCGAATCTATCCTCATCTGATATTCTGAGCCATACGTCCATCGATTTTTGATAGAATATTTTCGTGGATTCACAGAATCTACAACAAGTTGAACAGGAATGTCGCTATATATACTATCTTTCTTCTGGCGAAGTACGATTTTACTTATCAGAGAATCTGTCGTAATAGGCTCATTAAATTCTAACTGAATATTTTTATAGGTATCCCACGAAGAATTCAAATTATTATTAATCGTTAAGAAGGTAATTGGGAGCTCTTCTCCCTCTTTAAGCTTTTTCTTCTCTTTCTCCTTTTCTTTTTCTTCTTTATCTTTATCTTTCTTTCGAGTACGGTCTATAAACTTCAATGTATCCGTTGTTGGGATTAACTGGTTTAAAGAGTCTGTCTTCATATAAGATACACGCAGCATAAGAGTATCATGAGCCATCAGAGCTTTATCTTTCATCCAATAGATCAGGGTATCATTCTTTGGTGTTTTTTCTAATATAGCCCAATTCTCTTTGTTAAAATTGAGAGGCTCTACTTCCGGCATTGTTGTTGGTGCACCAAAGAACAGCGAAAGCTGATTTGGTGTACGCTCATGTTTTTGCAGATATTGTCGTTGAAAACCCGATTTAAAAGATCTCAAAACGATATTATCGGGTAAGAAGCGTGTATATTCTACTGTTTTAATCGTATCAATCTCTTTCTTGGGTGTTTGTTTTTGATTCTTTGCAGTTTCAGCTTCATGATCGTGATCATGATCATGCTCTATAAATATGGTATCAGTCCTTAGAGCCCTTTCTGATGTAGGTTCGATTATAGTTTCCATAAAAGCTATCGCCTCAGCAGGATTATCATACATATAATCTCTGTTGGCATCAGCCAAAGCGTATATCTTATATTTCCCCGGTGCTACACCCTTAATAGAAAATACCCCGGCACTATTGGTACGCCCGATACGATCAAATTTCAGTTTGGTAAAAGCAGAATCTTCCAGATTGGCATGCAATCCGACAAAAATTCCTTTCACCGGCTCAAGGTTATCTGCGGTTATCACCTTACCGGAAATAGCCAAAGAGTCAACAACATCTCCTGTAGAAAAGGAATATGAAAAATTTTCTAAAGGATTCTCCTCATTATTATCTACAATGGCATCCGTAAAATCTACTGTGTAAGTAGTATTCGGCATAAGAGTATCTCGCAATTCTACTGTTACCCGCCTGTTTACGGAGTGTATAATTGGAAAAGCTTTTTGCGGAGGGGTGATAATCACATTCTCCGAAGGATTCTTTATTGTTACATTCTCATCAAAATCTATCGTTATTTTTCCTTTCGCCACACGAGTTGCATTAAAACCCGGCGAACTACGTACCACCTTCGGAGGGTCGAGATCAACCGGTCCTCCTGTTGGCGTAGCCATATTTGCACAGGCTACAGCGATCAAAATAGTGACTACTAAAACAAGTGATAATGAGATATATTTCTTTATGGACTGTACCATGTTTTATTTAATTTAACGCAAAAATACGATGTTTTATAGATAAATAGGTAAATAGGGTTATAAAATACTTTAACAGAACGCTTATCTGTGGAAAGAGTTGTTTAAAATCAATTGACTTTCATTTCCCATATTAAAAAGCAAATCCACAATACTCATATTTTCCACAAACCCTAGTTTTTGTTCAAAAACCTGATAATAAGGAATTGACACAAAGGAAGGATCTAGCGACAAATCTTTCTTCGGGTGAATCACATCCCGCATATCGAGCTCATGATCTTCAAATGCCGTCTTATATTCGGATGTGTATTCTATCACAGGCAATTCCATATTGAGCAAACCCAGAATAAGAATTCGCAGTTCTTCATTAAAATCGAATAAAAAAGAATATTTCTTATGATAAAACGGATGAAAATCATCCTGATAGTATTCAAAAAAAGGAGTTGAGTTGTAAGCCGAAACAATCGCATTCCAATGCATATGCTGCCAATTGCCATGATCAGCAATACGAATATCCTTCGTCAATATTTTTTCGGAAGATGAATGAACGACAGGGATAGATAAAGGAATAGGTTCATTAGCCGAAACAATCATACTGCGATTGCGATACGACTGTTTTGTGTAATTCTCATTCTGCTCAATAAATATATGGTCTCCCTGCACAAATTTTGCATAATACTGAATAGGTGCCAAATAGGCCGATGAAAGATATATATTCATTACAGAATCAATTTACAGAAGTAAAACAACGTTCTTTTCTTATGTTTCCATCATGAGAGCTATACCAGATAAAACGAACTTTGCCTATTATATTCTTAAAAGGGATAAAGCCCAACATACGAGAATCTAATGCATCATTCGTATTGTCTGACAACATCCAATAGTAATCGTCTTGAAACGTATAAGTTGTCTGCTCTTTTCCCCCGATGTATAACTTATCATTAATAACATGGGCATTACCTTCCTGTTCTTGCAGTATTAGCTGCTTATACATGTTAATATTCAGACTATTAACACTTATAAGTTTACCCTTCGACGGTACTATCAAATGATAATTTTGAGTTGTATCGGTCTTACAACATATAGATACAGTGGAGTCTTCTATATTTTCATTAATAATAAAAGCCTCTAATTTATTCAGGAGAATACTTATTGTATCTGCTCTATGCTTCAAGCTACGAATAGGAATATTATGCTCTTCCATTATAGCCTGTATATCCTTTAAAGAGAGAATATGCATAGAATATTCATTCATAAGGTCGGGAGAAGCAATATGATTTATACGATTAAGGGATAGAAGTCCTTTTTCTACTGAAACGGTATCACCGGGCATTGCAATACAACGGCTGACGATGAGATCCTTCTTATCCAATGGCTTACCAATATCCATCGGATTGTTGAACAAGACAATATCGTTTCTTTCAATCTTTTTCTCGAGTATTCTTTTGTAAGGAGCTTCTATAGATGTGAGATATGAGCGAACTCCAAATATTTTATCAAAAGTAAACGGAACAGTTAATATCGTAATAGGCAAACGAACACCGTATGATGTTTTATCAATAAGTACCTGATCACCTTTCTGAAGAGATGTTTGCATCTGAGATGAGGATATAGTATATGACTCTACAAAAAAAGTTCGTATAAATAACACAATGAGCAAAGTAATCAGAATCACTTTGCCCAAATATGTATAGATATTTTTCTTTTTTGAAGACATTTTTCAATCCCCAATTTTAGCTTATTATTTTTTATTGCCGGATGTGAAAAGTCTGTTCCAGCGTATTCCGTTCTTATCTTTATCCAAAGAGAGCCATATAAACAAAGGTTTACCTACAACATGATCTTCAGGAACAAATCCCCAAACACGCGAATCGGCCGAATTATCTCTGTTGTCTCCCATCATAAAGTAATAATCCAATTTGAATGTATAAGAATCAGCCTGCTGCCCATTAATGTAAACTTTTCCATCACGATAGTCAAAATCGTTTAGTTCATAATTCTTTATACAACGTATATATGTTGCTACCTTACGATCTACATCAGTATCAAACTTAATTGTTTCACCTTTTTTAGGTATCCATAGAGGATGCAAATCTCCAGGTTGTGTTTGCATGTCATAAGTGATGGGATAAATAGTAGGCTGTACAAACTTTTGCCCCATTCTATTAGCCAACTTATAAAACTGATTTAGAGGAATTACTTTTTCTACAAATGGCTTTTGTTTCATTTCCTCCACCATTTCTTTAGTCATATTTACACCAGTATATAAGAGTCCTGGATTTCCATTTTTAGCCTTAGGAAAAATTGCCCTCACATACGAAAGGCTATCCACTTCGCCCAAATCCTGATACATTCCTATTCTCTTTTTGTCTTCCTGGCTTAATCCCAAATCATCGAAAGCAGCCGAAGATATATCTGTCCCATTGGTTTGCACACAATATAACAACTGCATTTTTTCAGGACTTTCTATTGGTTTACCATTGATATAAACAGTATCACCCACGATAGAGATTGTTTCGCCTGGCAATCCGATACAGCGCTTTACATAATTTTCTCGTCTGTCTACAGGGCGATAAAGTATGTCGCCGTATGTATTCTTATTTGTCCAAACTTGGCTTCTTCCGGCTTCTTTGCACAAAACATAGTAATCTACTTCCTGAAATTTTGAAGCCACAGTATCTCCCGATGGATAGTTGAAAACAACTATATCATTACGCTCGATATGCCCTGTTCCTTTGAATCGTTTGTATTCTAGCTGTGGTTTTTCAAGATATGACTTAAATCCAAAGAAAGGAAAAGTATGCTGCATCAACGGTAACGAAAACGGAGTCATTGGAGAACGCGCTCCATAGCTCAGTTTGCTAACACATAGGAAATCACCGACTAAAAGAGATTTCTCTAAGGATGAAGATGGAATCTGATAGTTTTGGAAAAAGAAAGTATTTATAAAATACACTCCTACCAGTGCAAAAAGGATAGCATCGACCCAATCGAGGATACTCTTCACTTGACGGTTGTTAGATTGTTTCCATCTACCCCAAGGAACAAATTTAGTGATGTATATATCGATAAAAACAGGGATCAGGATCAATACAGCCCAATACCCGGTCCAGATAACAAACGCAATACAGCAAACACTTGCTAGAATGGCATATATCCATTGCTTCATCCCCGGTTTGCGGCGTTCTCTTTTATTTTGCTGATTCGAAGACTTCTTTTCCATATCTTATTTTAAAATTTGAGCATATCACCCATTCCAAGGAATCCTTTTTTACCATTGGTAAATTCGGCAGCCAACACTGCACCAAGAGCAAAACCCACACGGCTTTTAGCATCGTGCTTTATAGTTATAATATCTGCTTCAGACTCATATATTATTTCATGTATTCCGGGAACTTCTCCTTCACGAATACAATGTATAGGCAAGTCTGTTTGTTTTTCTTCTACTTCCAGGCTCCAACGTTCTTTGCGGTCAACCTCCTTTATAAGATCTTCAGCCAGCGTGATAGCCGTTCCACTCGGCG
Organism: Dysgonomonas sp. UBA7630; assembly: GCF_002483985.1. NCBI lineage: Bacteria > Pseudomonadati > Bacteroidota > Bacteroidia > Bacteroidales > Dysgonomonadaceae > Dysgonomonas > Dysgonomonas sp. UBA7630. Next base: position 102,089 of record NZ_DLIY01000001.1, on the reverse strand, counting down.
CATCCAATTTATGAATATGATGTACTTCTTCCATCTTTACTTCATAGCTTGGATAGTTATTCATAATCTTTGCCAAATATTTATTCAGGGCAAAAAAGATATTAACACCAAGACTATAATTAGAAGCATAAAAGAAAGTTTTTCCCTGTTCAGCACAAGCTCTCTTTACTTCGTCCAAATGTTCTAACCACCCTGTTGTTCCTGCAACAACAGCAACACCAACTTCAAAACATTTACGATAATTTTGTATGGCGCTATCAGGTGTAGAAAACTCGATTGCAACATCAGCACTTTTGAATGCCGGAGAATTAAACTCCTCCAGATTGTTCATATCAATGATTGATACAATATTGTGACCTCTTTGCAGGGCTATCTTTTCTATCTCATGCCCCATCTTACCATATCCTATAAGTGCTATATTCATTCCGAGAGTTAATTTAATGAGTAACTAAAGCCTACAAATATACATAAAAACTTATTTCTTTGAGATTGGATTTCTAATTTATCCCTGACTATTAGTCTATTTTATGCTAAGGAAATTACAGTTAATAAGAAATATAAACATAAATTATCTATTATTTTCATTTAACTAAATTTCAAGGCGAAAACAATAAACATAATCAAAAAAATAATATCCTAATAAATATAGAAACTTTATCTGCTTCAACATACTAGGAGCAGGCAATATTGAACTTTACATTTATATATTTTCCAAAAAGAGGATAACTTTTTTCTAAGGTTATCCTCTTCTTATTTTTGATAACAATTAAGTTGAGTCTTAAATAAAAATTTGGCTTATTCACAAAATCACAAATGTATGTACCAAACTATCTTGGGAAAGTATGCCAACAAAAAAAAGACTGCCTAGATAATCTAGACAGTCTTTCAGTATTATAAGATTATTATTTAATCAATAAAATCTACAGTTTCTTCCCCAATCATTTTACGAAGTGTATTTTTCAACTTCACATATTGGATAAACAAATCGTGCTCTGCTATCTTACTTGGTTCATGCATTGGGCTCTTGAAGTAGAAAGACAACCAGTCTTGTATTCCGCTCAGACCTGCACGTTTCGCCAAATCGGAGAACAATACAAGGTCAAGACATAGAGGAGCAGCAAGAATAGAGTCTTTACAAAGGAAGTCCACTTTCATTTGCATTTTGTAACCCAACCATCCGAATAGGTCAATATTATCCCATCCTTCTTTGTCATCATTGCGAGGAGGATAATAATTGATACGTACTTTATGATAAACATTTCCATAAAGTTCAGGATACAGTTCTGGTTGAAGAATATTGTCTATAACTGAAAGTTTCGACTCTTCTTTCGTTTTGAATGAACCCGGATCATCCAGTACTTCTCCGTCACGGTTTCCAAGAATATTGGTTGAGAACCATCCATTAAGACCCAACATACGAGTTTTGAACATTGGAGACAATACTGTCTTCAACATAGTCTGACCAGTTTTGAAGTCTTTACCACAGATAGGAGTCTGAGTTTTAGCTGCTAGTTCCCACATTGCAGGAATGTCTACTGTAAGGTTTGGTGCTCCATTGATATATGGAATACCCATTGACACTACAGCATAAGCATATACGTTTGAAGGAGCTAAATCTTTATGATTTTCCTTAAGTCCTTTTTCGAATGCTGCTAATGTTTTATGAACTTCACCAAGCGGAGTGAAAACTTCAGTACTTCCGCACCAGATAACTACGATACGATCGCAATTATTTTTTGTCTTAAAATCTTGGATGTCTTGTTTTACTTGTTCAGCTAATTCCCATTTAGTAGGAGCTGATTTTACCCATGTACCGTGTAGACGTTTAACAAAATCTTGATCGAACACAGCTTTCATTGGTTTGATTGCTTCCAATTCGTCTTTCACCTTGTTCAGGTCGTCTTTTGTCAACACATCTGCGTGTACTGCAGCTTCGTATGCATTTTCTTCGAAGATATCCCATCCACCGAAAACAACATCGTTAAGATCTGCCAAAGGTACAGCGTCTTTAATCTTCGGAAAGCGATTTTCTTCCCTTTTTCCCAGACGCATTGTAGCTAACTGTGTAATTGAACCTACAGGAACACCTTGCCCTTTACGTGTTAATAACGTTCCTGCCATGAATGTTGTAGCAACAGCTCCAACACCAATTGTTAGAATACCAAGTTTACCCTTGGCTTCTTTCACTTGTACTTTTTCCATTTTTAATTAATTTTTAAAATACACTGCAACCCGCAGTAATCCTTTAAACCGGAGACTTTACTTCATCAGGATATTATCTCCCGAATTCATAAAATCCTATATAATAGTATAGTTTCAGTGAAGATCTGTTTTACTTTATTCTCCCAACCCGGGCTTTTCTACCATACAAACGGTATCCATTACTAAAGCAGATAGTCAGACTGACTCTATAGTATTATCAATGTATTCAAGTATTGCCTTTCAATCTAATTGAAAGATAGATTTCAACTCCATGAAATCCGTTATAATTATATCAGCCGTAGCATTTTCGTCATCGTCACCCCAGCCCAAGCCTTTGAGCCAAATAGTTTGGCATCCATTTTTTGTAGCAGGAACAATGTCTTTCGTATAAGAATCTCCAATAACTACAATGGAAGAGCCCGGAAGACCAAGCTTCTCAACGCCTAATCCAAATATGGCAGGATCGGGTTTTCTTATACCGACAACAGCCGATTCTATAATATCATCAAAATATTTAAGTAAGTCAAAATCGCCTAATACAGACTGTACATTTCCATAGAAATTAGATACCAAAACCATTGGATAACGGTCTTTGAGTGCTGTAAGGATATCAACTTCCTTTCTAATTAAATCTTTTACAAAGTTATAACATTGATCTGAAATTGCAAGGCTATATAACTTTGTCTTATCATTTTCCTTCAAGAAGCCCTTCTCCAAAAGATATTCTATTTGAAGAGTTACTTTCTTTTTCAGTAAAACATGAAAGTTATCTTCGGGTAATATAACAAGGTTAGCAGCCAGATAACGTTCTACATATACAAACGCCTCACGGAACTGTTCTTTGGTTACAGGAACCTCATTATCCAAATATGATTCCCATAAAACTTCAGCCCAATGCTTACCATTGCTATCTATAGTACCTCCGTAATCGAAGATAATCCCTTTTACTTTTGACAAATCAAACATGCTAAAACTTATTTTAATTGTATTTTCCACTCTTTATATCCATAACAAAGCCTTTGCTTATCTTCTCATGCCTTGTTACCATGTATACAAGCAGTATATTCAATACAGTTAATTCAAATACAAAATACAACCAAGGCCACCCCAACAATACAGACACAAACAATGCGATAGATCGTGTATTGAAAGAGAGTATATTGGTATATTTCATTAAGGGGAGGCTTTTCTCTCTGAAGTCGTTGCGAAAACTTTCAGGAGCAACATCTCCAAATCTTTCTCTGAGTAATCGAAATAAAACCTGAAGTCTTGGAGATCGATTTTCCTGATCGGTAGTATAGTTGCGATAGAAAAACAATACAATTTTTGCTCCGAAGTTTTTACTCCAAGTTAGCTCTTTAAATTTGGCAGTAAGCTCAGCCGAATTGTCTAATTCACTCCCTGATTTCCCTTTAAGGAACAATAGATGTACATTGCGATAGTAATCGGCCATCTCCGCTTGTTTGGAATGAAAATAACCTGTAACACAAGCTAAAACCCATATCCATCCGCCCCACTCGGGATAAAGGCGTAAGCAAATACCTACATAAATGGAAGCAAACCACAGATTGCCGGCAAAACCGTCCAAAACACGTCCTAAAGCAGAAAACTGCTTTGTCATGCGAGCCAACTGCCCATCTGCACTATCATAAGAGTTTGCCCATACAAGTAAAAATATCCCTAATAGAGATATCCATATATTGTCAAAATAAAAACATATCCCTGCCCCTATTCCCAAGAAAATACTTGCTATGGTGACAGCATTAGGAGTAACACCTAATTTCTGAAACAATAGAGCCCAACGATAACCGATCGGACGATAGAAATAAATATCTATAAACTCTTCTGTATCCGTTGATTTTAGAGTAGATTCAAGTGTCGGTTGTTTATTATCCATTAATTTATTGATACTACTTTTATTACAAACTACTTTCCGTATAATGCAAATATAAGCTTATTATTATTATCCTTGCAAATCTCTTTGAATCTGCTTATGCACACATTCTGCAATCTTTGGTGCTGCATCACTCCTACAAGGAGCAAAGCTCGGCCAATCATTAAAGTCAATTATTTTAAAAGAGCCATCTTCGTCTACAACGCAGTCTCCCCCATATACTTTAACATCTAATATCTCACCGGCCTTATCACATGCTTTCTTCAAAGCCTCTACATCAAACGGAAACTCATGCGCTTCACCATTTATTGCTTCAAGTCCGAATTTACTATGGCTTAAATCGTAAGGATAAAACCAATAGAAGAAATCAGTATCTGCCACCCCATAAAACTTAACAAGGTCTCCGACAAGATGTTCGTTGATCACAGCATTTGGAATATCACGCAAAGCGAACTCTTTTAATATTGATTTCACTTCGGGTATATTACGTGCATAGGTTACATCTTCTCTATGAATGGCATGCGAATCACCTCGTTTGATCCAATATGCATCCGCCGTCATTTTCTTCAATTCTTGGGTCGGATCATCCGTTACATCCACTATAAGGCTTGTAGGATATGGTATATCGTTTTCCAACAACAAGCGAGTCATTGCCTCACGTGTGCAGTTTTCAATACCGGTTCCCGGATTTATTATAACAGCTCCATCCTCTTCTCTTTTCTTTAGTTTACGGATGGTTGTTTTGTCACGAGCCATATTGAAGATATACCGCTCATTCTCTTCACTTAAAATAAATTCATCTTCTGTATATTCTCTTACATCATATCCCATATTTCTTAAACATTCGGCTGTCTCACTGAATATCATGCCATCATTGCCTATATGATTGGGAGAGAATTTTGTTTTCCTTTTGATTCCTGCTACTTTTATCTTTGACATAGTATTTATAATGTCCCTATCTCTTTTATATTAATTGTTTAAGAATTTCTCTGCTTTAACAATATCGCCTGCATGATCCACATCTACTATTTTTTCAAAAGGATATGCTTTTAATTGTAAATTGTCGGCGACTAATTGTCTCTGAAAGTTGCGCATACGAGCTTGTCCGGAGTCTAAACAGGCTTCAAGCGTATCAATCGCCTTGGGTGTCAAACCGTAAATACCTCCGGAGATGTATTTACAATTATCAGAATGATCGAGAAAGCCCTTTATTGCCATACGGTCATTTACATCCACATAAAGCGGTTTTTCGTCATCTATGAAGTCTGTCACAGCCATCATACCATCACTATCCGAATCATTTATGAATGTTTGAATATATTTAGAAAACTCGTCTTCTTTAAAAATCGTGTCTACTGTCGTTAAGCAGAATTTTCCGTCTCGAAGAAAATCTCTTAACTCAAAAAAGCTATGCATTGAGCTGGGTGTAGACTTAATCACAACATTAAAAGGAATACCCAATTCGAGATTAGTCAGATAGTCTTGTACTTGAGTCATTTCTTCATTCACAATAATACTTATTGAAGAAGCATTATTTTTGAGAAATATATCAATCAGCCGACGAATCATTTCCACCCCATTTAGCTTTACTAATGGTTTTGGCAAAGTAACACCTTCCTGGACAAGTCTAGAACCTTCTCCCGCAGCAATTATAGCGTAATTCATTTTTATTAACTAAATTTTAACTAAGAGGTAAATATACTATTCTTCTGCTTCTTTTATCAGGTCAACACTATCATCACCGCCTTTATCCACATATAACTTCCTCAGTGGATTAGCATAAGCTTTATCATATTCTATACGATTGCCATAAGTATCAATAGCCATATATATTGCCTGGCGGAACGACTCTTCTGAAGCTTTATTTTGCCCTGCAATACTGTATGCAGTACCATGAGCAGGTGATGTGCGCACAATAGACAGACCGGCAGTAAAATTAACGCCGTCTTCCATCGCTAGTGTTTTGAATGGAGCTAATCCCTGATCGTGGTACATAGCCAATATACCATCAAAATGAGTATAATCGCCCGAACCAAAAAATCCATCAGCCGGATATGGACCAAAGCAAAGTATCTTTTTATCTTGCAACTCATTCAAAGCAGGAATTATAATCTCGTTTTCTTCATTTCCTAACAATCCATTTTCTCCGGCATGAGGATTCAGTGACAAAACAGCAATACGAGGCCGCCCTACTCTAAAGTCTCTTTTTAGACTCCGTTCGAAGCGAGTAGCTGTCTCCACTATCTTTTCCTTTGTCAATGTATTAGGAACTTCCGACAATGGGATATGTCCGGTAACAAGAGCTATCCGAAGAGAGTCTTTTACCAGAATCATTAAACTTTTATCCTGATCTTTCCCAAAACGCTCTTCCAGATATTCTGTGTGTCCCGGGAATTTAAAGTCTTCTCGTTGAATGTTATGCTTATTAATAGGAGCTGTTACAAGAACATCTATTGCACCATCCCTGAGGTCGGCAACAGCTCTTTCGAGCGATTGATATGCAGCTTCACCTGCAACAGGAGTCGCTTGACCTAGCTCTACTTTAGTATCTTCATTGATACAATTGATGATATTAACCTTGTTTACAACAGCGTCTTTTACATCACTTATCTGATTGAAAGCAACTGTCTGCAACTCCATCGCCTTACGATGATAAGCGGCAACTTTGGCTGATCCGTATATTACGGGAATACAGATTTCAGCCATACGGATATCTGCGAAGGTCTTTAATATAACCTCATAGCCTATTCCGTTTATATCACCTTGTGTTATTCCTACTTTAATCATAGCTTTATATTTAGTCCTCTCAACTTCCATAGAGGAAGACTACACGAGGGTCATTTCTTTCTTTTGCCTGATAGATTATTCTAAATTCTTTTTAGGAGCACTTAAAGCATCTCCTTTCATTGTCGACAACATACCACAGGCCGCAAAAATATCTTCTCCACGAGATGCACGAATCGTGCTGGTTACACCTTTTTTAGTCAAATAATCGCGGAATGCCTCCATTTTCTCTTTAGTAGAAGTTTTCAAGTCGACGTTAGGTATCGCATGAAAGCGAATAAGGTTTACCCTATATTCGATCCCCCTAAGCATCTGCGCCAACTCTTTTGCATGAATTAAAGAATCGTTGAAGTTGTCAAACATTATATATTCGAAAGACAATCGTCTCTGTTTTGTCCAATCGTATTGCCGCAATAGATCCATTACCCCTGTGATAGGAAATGCCTTTTCGGCAGGCATTATTGATAATCTTTGTTCTTTTTCAGGACTATGTATACTGATAGCCAGATGGGCATTACTCTCGTCCAAAAAACGTTTCAATTTGGGTGTTACACCTGTTGTAGAAACCGTTATACGCTTCGGACTCCACGCCATTCCATAATCAGCAGTCATTATCTCGAGTGTCTTTTTCAGTTCTTCATAATTATCCAAGGGCTCACCCATTCCCATAAAAACCACATTCGTCAAGCTCTCTGCCTCGCGAACAGAATAGAGCTGATTCAATATCTCGTTTGCTGTTAGATTTCCATTAAACCCTTGTTTTCCGGTCATGCAAAACAAGCAATTCATTTTACAACCAACCTGAGAAGACACACAAAGCGTTGCCCGATCGTCCTCGGGTATCATAACGGCTTCTATCAGCTTTTCTTTTTCCGTTTTGAACAAATATTTTACCGTACCATCTATAGATTGCTGAAATTCGAGAGGGTTATACCGCCCTATATCATATTTCTCTGACAACAAAGCTCTGTTTGCCACAGAGAGATTCGTCATTTCATCGACAGATGTTATTCTTTTCTTGTAAACCCAGTCTGCTATTTGTTTGGCAGAGAATCTGGGTAAACCACACTCACCTACTACACCATAGAAATCTTCCATAGTCATACCCAGCAAGTGTTTTTTATTTTCCATATTCTAGTATTTAGCTTTTAGCAAACAGCCCTTAGCAAGTTGCTAAAGGCTATCGGCTAACAGCTTATTTTATAATCTTTTCTTAATTGCTTCACTTTCCTTTTCAAAACCCGGTTTGTCGAGAAGAGCAAACATATTCTTCTTATACGCCTCTACTCCCGGCTGATCGAATGGATTTACGCCAAGAATATAACCGCTTATACCACATGCTTTTTCGAAAAAATAAAGTAACTGTCCGATACTATATTCATCCAGTTTAGGCAACTCTATTTTTATATTCGGAACACCTCCGTCAACGTGAGCAATCTGAGTACCCAACTCTGCCATCTTGTTTACGAAGTCTATTCTTTTACCTGCAAGGAAGTTCAACCCATCAAGATTCTCTTCATCAGTCGGCACTGTCAGTGTTTCGTTTGGCTGAGCCACAGAAACAACAGTTTCGAAAATAGAACGCTCACCTTCCTGAATCCATTGACCCATCGAGTGAAGGTCGGCAGTAAAGTCTACCGCAGCATTGAATATCCCTTTATTTTCTTTGCCTTCACTTTCTCCGTAAAGTTGCTTCCACCATTCTGCGATGTAGTGCAATTTAGGATTGAAGTTGGCAAGGATTTCTATTTTTTTGCCTTTTTTATACAACTCATTGCGAGTAACTGCATATATTTCAGCGATATTTTTCTCAAATGACACACTTGGAGCTGTTTCTTTTTCCATATAAACCGCACCCGCCACTAACTGACGAATATCGATACCAGCCAACGCAATTGGAAGTAACCCTACCGGAGTCAATACAGAGTAACGTCCTCCGACATTGTCAGGAATTACATATTTCTTGTAACCTTCTTTTGTTGCCAATGTATACAAAGCTCCACGAGCCGCATCGGTGATCGCAACAATACGATTCTTAGCTTCTTCTTTGCCTACAGCTTTTTCCAATTCAGCCTTAAGAATACGGAAAGCCAAAGCAGGCTCTGTTGTTGTTCCCGATTTGGAAATATTGATAATTCCAAAAGATTTACCTTTCAGGTAGGCTAAAAGCTCAACAAGGTAATCTTCACCTATATTATTTCCTGCATACAAAATAACAAGATTTTTACGATCTTTCTGTAACCAATCAAATGCATTTGATAAAGAATCGATAACCGCTCTTGATCCAAGATAGCTACCACCGATACCCACCAATACGATCACTTCACATTTGGATTTCAATGCAGCTGCTGTATCTTCAATATCTTTCAATTCTGCATCTGTAATAGAAGATGGCAAATTGAGCCAGCCTAGAAAATCATTTCCTTTGCCTGATCCATCGTGAAGAGCCTCATTGCATTTTTTAGCAAGAGCTGCCTGACCGTTGATATCAGCCTGGCTTATAAAGCCTAATGTTTTGCTAATGTCTAATTTGATAACCTTATCCATATTGTTTCTTTATTTTAGTATCTGTTCTCTTAATATTTTCACTTCCAGATGTGCCGGAGAATTTTCATACAATATACGATAAACCATATCTGCAACAGGAATATCCACATTATATTTTTCATTGATCTCTCTTACACACTTTGTGCCATAGTAACCTTCCGCTATCATTTCCATCTCCACCTGAGCAGCTTTTACCGAATAGCCCTTGCCAATCATTGCACCAAAGGTACGATTGCGGCTAAAACTAGAATAACAAGTCACAAGGAGATCTCCTAAATAAGCAGAATCCTGTATCCTTCTTTCGATAGGAGAAACGATATCAACAAAGCGCTCCATCTCTGATATAGCATTGGAAACCAATACCGCCTGAAAATTATCGCCATACTTCAGACCGTGGCAAATTCCTGACGCAATCGCATATACATTCTTCAGTACTGCGGCAAGTTCAATTCCCGCAACGTCATTCGACACAGAAGCCCGCACAAATCTATTATTGAAGACTTGAGCAATCGCATTTGCCTTCTGGATATCGGCACAAGCGATAGTAGGGTAAGTCAATCGTTCCAAAGCTATTTCCTCGGCATGACAAGGCCCGCCAACAATCGCCATATTTTGAGGCGACACATTATAGTATTGCTCCAGATAATCTGTCACAAGCAAATTTTCCGGAGGGACGATACCTTTTATCGCTGAAATAATAAATTTATTCGCCAAACTTGTATTCAACTTTTCAAGATGACTTTTCAAGAAAGGAGAAGGTACAGCAAGAACTATTGTATCCGAATCTTCCACTGCTTGTGTAATATCCGAATAAAATGTAATTCTATCCAGATTGAACTCAACATTTGAAAGATAAGAAGGATTATGTCCTGTTTTCTTAAAATCCTCTATTTGTTCAGGACGGCGCATGTACCAGTTTATATGCTTTTCGTGATTAAGCATAATTTTGGCCAAAGCTGTAGCCCATGTACCACCTCCAAATATTGTTATTTTACCGGGAAAACTCATTCATTCATACTTTAATTAGACACAAAGGGATTAGCTAAGCTTTTTCACCCATCCTTCTACTTCGTCCACAGAAGGTAGTGCTAAATCGAGTTTATATTTTTTATTGACTTCGCCTATATCTTGTCTTATCTTCTGTGAATTGACATCCTTCATGCTTTCGACAGTAAAATATCCTGCTTTTTGTAGTACAGGGACAAGATCTTCAGCTATTCCTAATTCTTTATATTTTGATACAGTATCTTTCTTTGGTGCTTTCTCGGGACGCATCTGAGGGAAGAACATCACTTCTTGTATGCTTTCCTGACCCGTCATAAACATAACCAGACGATCCATACCGATACCGATGCCACTTGTAGGAGGCATACCGTACTCTAAAGCACGCAAGAAATCCTGATCGATGAACATCGCCTCATCGTCTCCTTTTTCAGACAATTTGAGCTGATCTTCGAAACGAGCACGCTGATCGATCGGATCATTCAGCTCAGAATATGCATTCGCCAATTCCTTACCATTCACCATCAGTTCGAAACGCTCTGTTAGCTCGGGATTATTGCGATGCTTCTTTGTAAGCGGAGACATCTCTACCGGATAGTCTATTATAAATGTAGGTTGTATATAGTTTCCTTCACACTTCTCTCCAAAGATAGCATCTATCAGCTTTCCTTTGCCCATAGTTGTGTCTTGCTCTATATCTAATTGCTTACAAACATCACGTAGCTGATCTTCATCCATGCCACTAATGTCAAAACCTGTAAAATGTTTGATAGAGTCAATCATCGTTACACGAGGATACGGAGCCTTATAGTCTATCTCCTTATCGCCCATCTTCACCTTAGTTGTGCCATGAACATCTGTACAGATCTTCTCCAGCATTTTCTCTGTGAAGTCCATCATCCAATTATAATCCTTATAGGCGGCATAGAATTCCATTACTGTAAATTCCGGATTATGCGTACGATCCATACCTTCGTTGCGGAAATTACGAGAAAACTCATATACTCCATCAAACCCACCTACAATAAGGCGTTTCAGATACAATTCGTTTGCAATACGCAGATATAAAGGAATATCCAATGCATTATGATGCGTGATGAAAGGACGAGCTGTAGCTCCTCCGGGAATGCTTTGCAGCACAGGAGTATCAACTTCTATATATCCATGTCCGTTAAGGAATTCACGCATAGAGTTGAACACTTTTGTTCTTTTAAGGAATACATCTTTAACGTTGTCGTTAACAACCAAATCAACATAGCGTTGACGATAACGTTGCTCAGGATCGGTGAAACCATCATAGGTAACACCATCTTTTACTTTTACGACAGGAAGAGGACGAAGCGATTTCCCCAAAACCGTTAATTCTTCGGCATGTACGGATATTTCGCCCATCTGAGTGCGAAAAACAAAACCTTTAACACCAACGAAATCGCCAATATCGAGCAATTTCTTGAAGACAGTGTTATAAAGCTCTTTATTTTCATCCGGACAAAGATCATCTCGAGAAATATAAACCTGTATACGTCCTTCCGAGTCTTGCAATTCCATAAAGGAAGCTTTACCCATAATACGACGCCCCATTATACGTCCCGCTAAAGACACATAACGCTTATCCGCATCATCCTGAAAGCTATCTTTGATCTCTTTCGAATATGCATTTACCTCATACAATGCAGCCGGATAGGGTTCTATTCCCAAAGCTCTTAGTTCATCTAAACTTTGTCTGCGAATTATCTCCTGTTCGCTTAATTCCAATATATTCATTATTAATCTATCCTCAGATTTTTATTATTTTAATAATATTTTCGCACACGAATAACCCCGCAAAGTTAAGAAATATAATGGAAAACAAACATCTTATTTTTCACTTAAATTTGAGAGACAACACATTCCGATTCAAAATTTAACAAGGATATAAAAATCAAGAGACAAAACACAGGAAAAGAAAATTATATTTTGTTTCTTTATTCTTTCTAATTTTTACACATATAAACCTGAAACAATGTACAACAAAAAGATGTTATTTTCTCTGCTTCTATTGTTCTGTGCCATATCATTGACAAATACTGCATTTTCTCAAAACCGTAAAATTGTCATTTTAAAGCTAGATGATGTAACTGCAGGAGGCACAGAAGGAGTTGTTTCCCCTCGCTGGCAACGTGTCGCAGATTATATAGAAAACAAAAAGATAAAAGCAGGTTTTGGTATAATTGGATTTTCTCTTGCCGAAGACAATCCGGCTTACTTCAAGTGGATTACCGATCGTGCAGAAAGAGGTTTCATCGAGTTTTGGAATCATGGTTATTACAACCGTACCAAAGGCGATACAATAGGCGAATTTGAAGGCACTTACGAGCAACAGCTCAAAGCTCTGCATTTGACTGACAGTCTTGCAAAAGCAAAACTCGGACTTCAGCTTCAGGTATGGGGACCTCACTGGAGTAGCACAAACACGAACACCGACAAGGCTTTGGCTCAATTGCCTCAAATTAAAATGACATTAGGCAGCCCTGTGTCTCCGGTCTACTACAAAGGATATGTATTGCCCAATACCCTAGATATGGAATACCCTGTACATAATCCGAATTATGATGAATTCCTTAAAGCTTATCGTGAAAAATCGAAAAATTTAAACTATTTCTACCTACAGGGGCATCCAAATAGTTGGAACGAAAACCAATGGAAAAACTTTGTAAAAATAGTAGAGTTTTTAGAATCGGAGAATATAAAGTTCGTTACCCCCTCAGAATTTCTAGAAACAATAAAAGGCAAATAAACGCTAGATAGGCTTAACCTCAAATTAACAAAGTTAAATACTTAATTATGTAAAAAACAATGCCGATGGCAGTGTTTTTTGTACCTTTGCACGCTCAAAAGATGGGAGGAATCACTCCTTAACAGTTAAATGCTTTTTAGATGTCAAAAACAGCTAACATTGATGAATTACAAAACAAAAAAATAAGTAAACTTCTTTGGCAGTACGCATTGCCGGCCATAGTAGGAACTATGGTGAATGCCTTGTATAATATTATTGACCGTATTTACATCGGACACGGGCCTAATCTGGGAGACCATGCTATTGGCGGGGTTGGTATNNCGGGCTTGGTATTGTTTTGCCGATAATGAACCTTACCGCCGCAGTGGGTATGCTTGTAGGTGCAGGTTCAGCCAGCCGTATTTCAATATGCTTGGGTAGTGGTGATAAAGAAACAGCAGAAAAGATAATAGGAAACTCGTTCCTTATGACTCTTTTATTCACTGGAGTACTTGTTACTACGTTATTTATTTTTCTCGATCCTATATTATTAAGAATTGGAGCCACAAAAGAAACATTTCCGTATGCGAAAGAATTCTTACTTTATTACCTGCCCGGTAATATATTTCTGACCATGTGCTTCAATTTCAACAGCATGATGCGTGCTTCGGGCTATCCCCAGAAAGCAATGTATACGATGCTGATCGGCGTTATAGCCAACATTATAATAGCTCCAATTTTCATTTTCTGGTTCGAATGGGGAATAAAAGGTGCTGCGATAGCTACCATCATTTCGATGTTTATCGGGCTATGTTTTGTCATGTACCACTTCATGAACAAAAATAGCATGTTGCGTTTGCGTAGAAAGCATATTGGCTTAAACAAAAAAATAGTATGGGCGGTGGCAAGCATAGGTATGTCTCCGTTTTTCATACAAGTTGCAGCGTCTATCGTCGTATTCTTTATCAATAACAATCTGAAAACCTACGGAGGAAACATTGCTATCGAAGCTTATGCCATAGCAAATACTTTGATAATGATCATCGTAATGATTATGGTCGGGCTTACTCAGGGAATGCAGCCTATTGTAGGATATAATTATGGAGCCAAAAGAATACAGAGAGTTAAAGAAACCTTGTTTTATACAATAAAAGTCGGTGTGGCTATCGGCTGTATAGGTTTAGCCATAGGGATGCTGTTGCCGGACATGATAGTTAAACCGTTCAATCCGTCACCTCCTCTCGCTGCCGAAACAGCAAAAGCCTTACGGATTGTAACAATTATGTTACCTCNNTTACCACTAGTCGGATTCCAGATTGTGGTTACAAACTTTTTCCAATGTATAGGTATGGCAGGAAAATCAATTCTATTGAGTCTTACCCGTCAATTCCTATTATTATTGCCAGCCCTGTTTATATTACCGCAATTTTTCGGAGTAAACGGAGTATGGTATTCATTGCCAACGGCTGACTTTTCGGCAACTTTAGTAACTGCAACCTTGTTTATATGGCAGATAAATAAATTTAAGAAAATAGAATCCGCAGAGAGATTATAATATGATAGATCATTTGAACAAAGAAAATATCCTACAGCATTTCTCCATAACGGAGAATGACCTGCTTAAGGTAATAAACGAGGCTCTTGGTAAAGGAGGTGACTATGCCGACATATTTTTTGAGCACACTTTCAGCAATAGCATATCACTCCGTGATGGGGAAGTGAATCGTGCTGCCTCGAATATAGATTTCGGCGTAGGCATCCGGGTTGTTTCAGGAGATCAGACAGGGTATGCTTATGTAGAGAATACCCAAATAGCAGAGCTTCTGAAAGCTGCAAAAACAGCAGCAGGAATAGCCTCTATTCCGTCAAAAGGAACAACTCCGATAGAGATAAAAGAAAAGCATTTCAGAAATCACTATAAAATAGAAAGGCATTGGCTCAATGTCTCTGTAGCCGATAAAAAGTCATTTGTTCAAAAATTGAATGATCGAATTTTCGACTTAGACACTCGAGTCATCAAAGCCTCTGTAAGCCTGAACGATTCTACGTCTTACATTCTATTCTTTAACTCAGAAGGGATTCTTACATGGGATTATCGCCCAATGAGCCTTATGTCTGGATCTTGTACAATGGAACAGGGCGGCAAGATAGAAAACGGATATGCTTCACGTGCCTACCGAAAAGGTTTTGAGTATTTAAACAATGATCTGATAGAGACTTTAGCAAAAGAAGCCGTTGCACAAACCTCTCTGATGTTTGAAGCCATAAAACCCAAAGGCGGTGAGATGCCTGTAGTGATGGGTGCAGGAAGTTCGGGAATCTTATTACATGAAGCGATAGGCCATACATTCGAAGCGGATTTTAACAGAAAGAATATCTCTATATTTTCCGATCAACTTGGGAAAAAAATCTGTTCATCCGACATAAATGTTGTGGATGACGGCACCATAGACAATGCCCGAGGCACAATCAATTTTGATGATGAAGGAGTGGAAACCCAAAAAACGTATATTGTGAAAAATGGAGTTTTGGAAAGCTATCTCCACGACCGAATAAGTGCCAAGCATTACAATGTATTACCAACAGGGAATGGACGGAGACAATCGTTCCGCTATGCTCCCCTACCTCGTATGCGGGTAACATATATGGAAAACGGAAGTATTCCCGAAGCTGACATTATAGCGTCGGTAAAACAAGGCGTATATGTAGATAATTTCACCAATGGACAGGTACAAATCGGAGCAGGAGATTTCACCTTTTTCGTGAAAACAGGCTATCTGATTGAGAACGGAAAACTTACTCAACCTATAAAAGATATAAACATCATCGGCAATGGAGCCAAGGTACTCACCGACATTACAATGGTGGGCAATAATCTGAAAATAGATGAAGGCACATGGACTTGTGGAAAGGACGGACAGAGTGTGCCTGTAGGACAGGGGCTACCTTCGGTTTTAGTACGCAAGCTAACTGTAGGCGGAGAATAATATCAGAAATTTACAGCATAAAAAACAGGATCGATAATTCTCTGAGAAATCGATCCTGTTTTATTTTAAATATCAACTATTGCAAATTACTCATTGATAATACTGAAAAGCTCTTCTGCCGCTTCACGTGGGCCTTCTTTGCTTTTACCATCAATCGCCAAAGAAGTATGCATCTCTCCTATTTTTGCATCACTTTCGTCTAAAGCCAAGAAGAATTTACGTACAAGCTTTTCGGCTTTATCTCTNNATCTCTTTCTTGCACAGGACCAAAAGGATTTGCAAAATAAGACTTAACAAGCCCTTTCTCGGTTGTTGTTCCTTTTGCCTTTCTTGCTCCGTCTTCAAAAACCTCTATTGCTTTATCGACATCCTCAAAGAAACTGATCTTTGTTTCCGATTCGGCATAGTTATTAGCATATAGCATATAGTCAATCGTATACCCTCTCGATATAACCTCATAAGTAGATATCGGAATCGTTACTCGTGCATTTATTCTATCGGGGTTAGTGTAGATACCTCTATCCAGCTGCGCAAAAGCATAAGCAGGATCTAAGTCATCGGTACGGACAAAGGCTCCTATTTCAGTACCATATCCTTTTATCTGTCCGTCTGCTTCAAATTGCAAATATCCCATATCATCGAATATTACACGCATGTGACGTATATATTTTTCGTTGAGCGTGCGGAAAGCTTCAAGACTTTCAGATTTACCGGCTCCACTATCACCCATTATGATAATATTTGCTTCTTTACCATTCTTCAGAGCAATATTTACCATAGCCCCATGAATAGGCAGATTGCCTCTTTCCATTTGCTTGATATTATGCAGCGTAAGAAGCATCTTCTTCATATAGCCAAAATAGTCGATATCATCGCAATAATTAGCATAACCAATCAATATATCATTCTTCTTATCCTTATGATAGAAAGTACGTTTTTCTTCATAGCCGTCAGGGTATCCAAATACGTAAATCAAATCAGGTTTCTTTCCTACATAATCATTGCCTTTAGCCAACTCAAACAAGTTAGCAAGACCTAAACCATGACACATAAAATCTTTATGGAAATAGACAAAAGCTAATAAGTTACCAACTTTTGCAGGATACAGAAACCACTCATCCTCATTCAGAATCAAATTAGCCAAAGGATTTGTTTGATGTTCCTGAAAAATACCATCTCTTGTATTCTTCTTTGTATATGAAATATAAGGAGGATTAATAACTACTGTTCCTATAAATGGTATAGATGCAAGCCCCTTATACTCTATCGGGCAATTCCATTGCATATCGTTAAGCATCAAGCCCGCATTCGCCCCTGCGATAGTCTGACGGTATACGCTATGACTGTATCCCATTACAGTTTCTTCTGTACGTCTGTAGATAGATAGAATCAACTCATTAAGAAGTTGGTTTGCTTGCACAAAGCGCACATTTTGAAGACCATCACCCATGCGATTGTTATGAACAACAGTAACCCTTTCCAGCCTTCTCCAATAGTTATAGAGCATTTCTATAAGTTCTATAAACAAGCCTTTATCCTTAAAGAATGGAGCAAATTTATTATTTACTACCAAAAGCTCATCTATTTCACATACAGTCAAAAGCTTCATAACCTCTATCAAAGACAAGGTGAGCTCTTCATCAGTTTTGAAATCTTTAATAAAATAATCGTAAATAATCTGGTTATCTTTCTTTATTCTGAAAATAAAGGATTCAACCACCCGATGAAACGCGTAACTACTTAAAATTTTCTGCCTGTTATCACAATACTTCAAAGAGAAATTGATGATAGCACGACCCCTGTTTAATGTAAATTCTTGCAGCATCTTTGTTATTAATTAGTTAATATATTAGTATCAAAATATTTTTATCCCTAAATCTTTTATCTTCTTTATTTTCTTTACACTCTTTTTCCGAAACAATAATGCGGCAATACATATACCGATTGCCAGACAAAAGAGTAAAGAAGATGTCAATATAAAATTGTAAACCGTGTCGTGTAATAAGAATGCTGTTTTTGCACCCGTCGTTCCCTCTTCGTATATTCTTATACATCCCAGCATCGTCTTGTAGGCATACAAACCCGGTATCATCGTTATACAAGCCGGCAATGTAAATACAACCGGAGGAGTATGTATTTTATGAGCACAATAGATACCCAAAAGCCCTATCACAACAGTCCCACTCAACGTAGCGGAGATCAAGCCAAAACCAAAATACAACAACGTAAAGCGAATAGCATGCCCCAGCCCTCCCAGCAAACCGGCAACCAACAATCCCTTCTTTGGCGTTTCGAACAATAGTGCAAAACCTATAGCAACAAAAAAACTAAGAAGAGCGTCTTTCAATATATCTATTAGCATAATCAAAAGTTATTTATTCCTATTATTGTCATACTAATAAACATACCTACAGCGATACATAAGAGAATAAATCCACCGAATGCTCCACGGGCAATACCTGTAGGGATATACCCTTCAAGCAAATCGATTATACTATTTATCAGAGGAACTCCCGGAATAAGGAATAATACAGAAGTAGCAATAGATGTTTGAGGCAAATAACCAAATCCCGACAAGATATTCAATCCTGATATGGTTGTTGTCACAAACGCTGAACAGATTACAATAACCATCAGGTTAAACTTTCTTTTAATCATCTCCTGACGCACCGCAAGCCCCACGAATGAGGCTACAAAAGCAAAAGCCCCATCTATTAAATTCCCCCCGGCAAGCAGACATAACGATCCGCAAGCTATTCCAATAAACAGACGAACAAGCCAAACAGAATAACGAGAGGTATCTTTCAATCTTTTTATACGCTGGTGCAACTCCTGCAAAGAAATCCGATCTTCGGCAAGTTCCCATGTCAGCAAACTGGTATTGGTGAGTATTCCAAAGTGTACCCCATGATGTATTATCTTTTTATTGGCTGTTACTATGTTTTCCTCATTATCCATATTGGTTACTGATACCGATACAGCAGTAAATGATATCAGCATTTCTACTTTATAGTTTGTCTTCTGTGCTATACGTTGTACATTCCTATTAATTCTTTCACAGTGGGCTCCCGATTCAAGCAAGAGGGTACTGACCTCCAATATGATGTCTACAAATTCCTTCAACGACAACTCTTTGTCTGAACGTGTGTCTGTGTCTTCTACATCTGCACATCGATCATCAACATGCGAATAATCAAGAACGTTTGCGCGCATTTCTTTCTAAACTTTTTACGATTAAACATAAATGTAAAAAGCTCTTTTGAACTTCTCAATGCTGCAATAAGAACACACCTGGATAATAACATCTCCTCCGACAAGAGGGATGAATGAAATTATTAGACATAACACTTTTATCGCGAAGCATTGTCAATCCGATTTAAGGCAGGTATCCTGGCTTTCACCATTTCTATTTTCCTTCCCATCTCTGCACGAAACAGTGGATTTTAAATAGAAACTTTCGCGGTGACTACAGTTGCGCGACAGCTCAGGACTTTCACCTGATTCCCTATTCTCCTCAATATCTGAGGCACCTTAGCGGTTGAAGAATAATGATAAAGAACTTTCGGGAGGCAAAGGTATAGGAAAAAATAATAAATAGCACATCTTTTTTATTTTTTCCTATACAAAAAGATATAAAAGAAAACAAAAAGAGAAGAGTCTCAATCAATAAGCATTTTCACATTAAATGTTTATTTTTATGCTTAAAAACATATAACTTTGTCACAGGTTTTGGTGTCATTTACTATATCCATAGAAAATGATGAAAAGGGAATCAGGTGAAAATCCTGGACAGACCCGCTGCTGTAAGCTCCTCCAAAGACTTTGAACAATACTCTATCCACTGTTCTTACACTGAATGGGAAGGATGCTCAAAGATAAAGTAAGTCAGAAGACCTGCCAAGACCATATAGTTTGAAGCTTTCGAGGAATAAAGCTGAAGATTTAGGATGGGACCTTTTTCATAAAGGGAAAAGCCTCCTCTATTTTATTTTTATTCTGTTACATTTATTTAAATACGTCTGTATTTATTTCTTATTCTATTCCACGTAAGCTCTGAAAATTGAGTACTTAGAAATTTATTTTATAACTAAATGGAAGCATATAAAAACTTTAAAGGCACACGGTGGCAAGAGGAAATCAATGTAAATGATTTTATACTCCAAAACTATAAAGAATACACAGGGGACGAATCTTTTCTACAAAACCCTACTGAGGCAACAATCAAGCTTTGGGAAAAGTTAAGCACAATGTTTATTGAAGAAAAAGAGAAAGGCATATATGATGCCGAGACTCGAATACCTTCTCAAATTGATGCTTATGGACCCGGATATATAGACCAAGAGCTGGAAAAAATTGTAGGAGTTCAAACAGACAAACCGCTAAAAAGAGCAATATTCCCTAACGGAGGTCTCCGTATGGTGAAACAGAGTTTGGCCGAATATGGTTATAAACTCGACAAAGGAACAGAAGAAATATTCTCAAAATACAGACGCACACACAACGAAGGAGTATTCGCAGCTTATACCGACAGCATCCGCAGAGCCAGAAGTAACGGATTGTTAACCGGCCTACCCGATGCTTACGGACGTGGACGTATTATCGGCGATTATCGCAGAGTAGCTCTTTACGGTGTAGATCGATTAATATCGGAACGAGAAAAACGTTTCCAAGAATGTGACCCAATTGTAATGACAGACGATCTGATTCGTCTTCGGGAAGAGCTAAGTTCGCAAATAGAAGCATTACTAGCCTTGAAACGTATGGCTGCTTCGTACGGGTTTGACATTTCTCAACCGGCGAATACAGCCCAAGAAGCTATCCAATGGACATACTTTGGATACCTGGGAGCTATCAAAGACCAAAACGGTGCAGCAATGAGCCTCGGACGTGTAACCACTTTCCTCGATATCTATATTGAAAGAGATTTGCAGGCAGGCTTAATAACCGAAATAGACGCACAAGAGCTTATCGATCATTTTGTGATGAAGCTACGTATTGTCCGTTTCCTTCGCACTAATGAATACAATGAACTATTTTCGGGAGATCCGGTATGGGTAACCGAATCGATCGGAGGTATGACAAACAACGGAAAGTCGATGGTTACGAAAAATAGCTACCGTATGCTTCATACACTATACAACCTAGGGCCTGCACCCGAACCTAATCTAACAATATTATGGAGCGACCGTTTACCCGAAAGCTGGAAGCATTATTGCGCCAAGGTTTCTATCGATACTTCATCACTTCAGTACGAGAATGACGACCTGATGCGCCCTCAACTAGGCGATGATTACGGCATAGCATGTTGTGTATCACCGATGCGAATAGGACATCAGATGCAATTCTTCGGTGCAAGAGCGAACTTGCCTAAAGCATTGCTATATACGATAAATGGAGGTAAAGACGAAATAACTAAAGCGCAAGTATTACCAAAACACTGGGTAGAAAAGGTATCAGGAGAGTATCTTGACTTTGAAGAAGTTTGGGAAAAATTTGACCGC
Source organism: Dysgonomonas sp. UBA7630 (assembly GCF_002483985.1). Lineage (NCBI taxonomy): Bacteria > Pseudomonadati > Bacteroidota > Bacteroidia > Bacteroidales > Dysgonomonadaceae > Dysgonomonas > Dysgonomonas sp. UBA7630. The sequence goes on along the minus strand of NZ_DLIY01000001.1, from coordinate 80,417 downwards.
ACCTTGGATTGGGTTGCCGAAACTTACGTAAAAGCATTAAATATCATCCATTATATGCACGATAAATATTCATACGAAGCTTTAGAAATGGCTTTGCATGATGTTGATATCGTTCGGACACAAGCATTCGGGGTTTCGGGGTTATCCATTATCGCTGACTCTTTTGCTGCTATCAAGTATGGAAAAGTACGCATCGTAAGAAATGAAGAAGGTGACGCAGTCGACTATATTATAGAAAAAGATTACGTTCCGTTTGGAAACAACGACGACAAGACCGACAGGTTTGCTGTGGAAATAGTAGAAAAGTTCATGAGCAAAATCCGTAAACGTAAGATGTATAAAGATGCTATACCTACACAATCAGTGTTAACCATCACTTCAAACGTTGTTTACGGAAAGAAAACAGGAAACACCCCTGACGGACGACGTGGAGGAACACCTTTTGCTCCGGGAGCCAACCCTATGCATGGGCGTGATACCAGAGGAGCTGTAGCATCACTTTCATCTGTAGCGAAGCTTCCGTTTGCTCATGCAAATGACGGCATATCATATACTTTCGCTATTACGCCAAACACATTGGGTAAAAACAGAAAAGAAGAAGCTCAAAACCTCAGCGGACTTCTTGATGGTTACTTCTTACAAACAGGTCACCATCTCAACGTTAATGTATTTGACAGGAATCTGCTTATCGATGCGATGGAACATCCTGAAAAATATCCTCAGTTGACAATACGTGTATCAGGTTATGCTGTTAATTTCGTAAAACTTACAAAAGAGCAGCAATTAGATGTGATAAACAGAACGATTACTACATCATTCTGATACCCCATTAATACATATATGGTTGCCCCAAAAGTGTTTTAAATTTTGGGGCAATATCTTCTCTTATTAGGAAGAAAATCAATTATGAAAGGTTTAATTCATTCTTTCGAGTCTTTTGGAACTAAAGACGGCCCGGGTATAAGGTTTGTATTTTTTATGCAGGGCTGCCCTCTTCGTTGCCTCTATTGCCATAACCCAGACACATGGAATATGAACGATAAGGAGTACGAACTGATTCCGGAAGAGGCTTTCGAAGAAGTAAAGAAGGTAAAAAACTTCATACGCAATGGGGGTATAACCATTTCGGGAGGAGAACCCCTGCTACAACCTCAGTTTATTATCGAACTATTTAAGATGTGCAAGAATGAAGGTTTACATACAGCTATAGACACATCAGGATATATATTAAATGATAAGGTAAAGGAAGTTTTAGAGTACACAGATCTTGTACTGCTAGATATTAAACATATCAATCCTGATAAATATAAAAACCTCACAGCAAAACCACTAGAGCCAACACTTCGCTTCATGCAGTATCTCACTGAAATTGAGAAACCTGTTTGGCTAAGATATGTGTTCGTTCCGGGCTTCACCGACGATGAAAAAGACCTGAATGACTGGGCAAAACAGGTTTCTGGATATAAAAATGTACAACGAGTAGATATTTTGCCTTTTCATCAAATGGGATTACATAAATGGGAGCAGTTAGGCGAAGACTACAAGTTTAAAGATATTGCACCTCCCGAACAGTCGGAAATAGAGAAGGCTGAAAATATTTTCCGAAGTTATGGACTTAAGGTCTGATATATATATTATTCATAAAACATTTTTCTTTACAAAAACAAAAAAAGATCATCAATAGGAATATAAAATTTTATTTTTAGAAAATTTTTCAACAATAATAAAACTACAACAAACTCATAAAAAGCCAATTAACAACAAATAGAGAAAACTTAAATCAGAAAACACTTAAATAAAATATCCAATCAAGTCTTTTATTAAGTAAAATCATATAACTTTGTTAACATATACGGTTCCGAATATAATCGGATGAAAAGGGAATCAGGTGAAAGACCTGAACTATCCCCGTAGCTGTAAATTTCAGAAAGGTAGTTGGACTCTCACACCACTGTCAACGAATACTGATGGGAAGGTTACCAACTGCGAAATAAGTCAGAAGACCTGCCGTATATACATTCTAGCTTTCGGGAGAAAAGCAGCAGAATTATACAACATATTCACTTCAAATAAGTATGTGTACTTCCCTGCTCCTGTCAGTTATATTTTAATTGATACAATAAAAGTATAAACGATAACGAATATGATTCAGACAGTTGTAAAAAGAGACGGACGTATCGTCGGTTTTAATGAGGAAAAAATCATGGCAGCAGTTCGTAAAGCCATGCTACACACCGAACAAGGAGAAGACTCCATTCTAATAAGACGTATTACAGACTATGTATCCTGTCAGGGCAATGAGCAAATGACAGTAGAGCAGATACAAGACATGGTAGAAATGGAGTTGATGAAAAGCCCTCGCAAAGAGGTGGCAAAAAAATACATCGCCTATCGTGACAAACGCAGCATTGCCCGCAAAGCAAAAACGCGAGACATGTTTCTGGAAATTATAGATACTAAATCAAACGATATCACGCGCGAAAATGCAAACATGAACGCCGACACACCTGCCGGCATGATGATGAAGTTTGCTAGCGAAACCACCAAACCATTTGTCGATGATTATTTATTATTGCCGGAGGTAAAAGAAGCTGTTCGCCTCAACTATCTGCATATACACGACAAAGATTATTATCCAACCAAAAGCCTTACTTGCGTACAACACCCTTTAGATAAGATATTACAGAATGGCTTTTTTGCAGGGCATGGAGAATCTCGTCCGGCAAAACGCATCGAGACAGCCAGTATGCTAGGTTGTATCTCTCTGGAAACAGCACAAAATGAAATGCATGGCGGACAGGCCATTCCTGCTTTTGACTTTTACTTGGCTCCATTTGTACGTAAGAGCTTTATTGAAGAAATAAAAGTTCTGGAACAGGTTACAGGAATAGAATACAAACATTTGTACGAAACAGAAATAGAAGATTATATCCCTTGTTCGGTCAAAGATTTAGCAGGGGAAAAACGAATTATACAGCATGCCATAAACAGAACAGTGAGCAGAGTTCATCAATCGATGGAGGCCTTTATTCACAACATGAACACAATCCATTCTCGTGGAGGGAATCAGGTCGTATTCAGCTCTGTCAATTACGGAACGGACACCTCTGCCGAGGGTCGCTGTATCATTCGTGAATTGCTCCACAGCACATACGAGGGTGTAGGAAGTGGCGTAACGGCTATTTTCCCTATACAGATATGGAAGAAGAAACGAGGCGTAAACTATTTGCCGGATGACAAAAACTATGATCTTTATATACTAGCAAGCAAGGTAAGTGCCCGCCGTTTCTTCCCTAACTTTTTGAATCTGGATGCGACATTCAACCAACATGAAGATTGGAAAGCGGACGATCCTCGCCGATTCGAACACGAAGTGGCTACAATGGGTTGCCGCACACGGGTTTTCGAAAATCGCTTTGGAAAGAAGACATCTATCGGACGGGGAAATCTCTCTTTCTCCACCATCAACCTTGTACGCATTGCCTTAGAATGCAGAAATATAGAAAATGAAAAAGAAAGAATAGATTGCTTCTACAGCAAACTAAACCAGATACTCGACTTAACCGCATTACAATTGCATCGCCGTTTCGAGTTTCAGAAAACTGCCGCACCTAAACAGTTTCCATTACTAATGTCTGTATTATGGGAAGGATGCGAGCAAGTAAAAGAAGAAAACACGATAGAGAAGGTAATTAATCAGGGCACATTGGGCATTGGCTTTATAGGACTTGCCGAAGCTCTTGTTGCACTTGTAGGTAAACATCATGGAGAAGATGAGCAAGCTCAAAAACTCGGACTGGAGATAGTAACTTATATGAAAGATCGAGTAAATGAATTCTCAGAAAAATATCAGCATAATTACAGTGTACTTGCAACCCCTGCCGAAGGGCTCGCCGGACGCTTTACCCGTCGAGACAAAAAAGACTTTGGGCTAATCAAGGGCATCACCGATCGTGAATATTACACCAACTCCAATCACGTACCCGTATATTACCAATGCAGCGCACATCAGAAAGCAAAGACAGAAGCTCCTTATCATGACCTAACTCGAGGAGGACATATCTTTTATGTAGAGATAGACGGTGATGCCACACACAACCCCGATGCTATATTGACAGTAGTGGATATGATGGATAAATATAATATGGGGTATGCATCAGTCAATCACAACCGTAATCGTTGTTTGAAATGCGGCTATGAAAATTCGGATACAAAGCTCACCCGATGCCCGAAATGCGGTAGCAACGAAATAGATCGCCTGCAACGCATAACAGGTTATTTGGTAGGGACAACAGACCGATGGAACAGCGCAAAACTAGCAGAGCTAAACGACCGCATTATTCATGAATAAGCTATCGATACTAAACGTTATACATGACACTACCGTAGATGGCCCCGGATTCAGGACAGCCATCTACGCTGCCGGTTGTACACACAGATGCCCGGGATGCCACAACCCACAATCGTGGGATATAGAAAATGGCACACCACACACCATTGATCAGCTATTAGAGATAATAAAAGAAGATGAATTTGCAAACGTTACTTTCTCGGGTGGAGACCCGCTGTTTCAAGTAGAAGGTTTCACAGAACTTGCACAACGAATAAAAAGAGGAACAAACAAAAATATTTGGTGCTATACGGGTTTTTTATATGAAGACATTCTAAAATCGGATAGACTTTCTCAGATTCTTCCTTTTATTGATGTTTTGGTAGACGGCAAATATATTGAAGCACTGCGAAGCGAAGATTTACGATTCAGGGGCAGCAACAATCAAAGAATCATAAATGTACGAGCTTCTTTGAATGAACGCCAAGATTCATACCCAATATTAAAAAGTTCTCATTACAATGAGAATAGTATCTTAAAATCTTAAACTTATTTATTAATATTGCCTTGTTATTAATGGCAACATTCTGCTAAAATGAAAATAGAAAAAATAACAGAGGATAAAGACCGGTTTATGAATCTGCTGCTATTGGGCGATGAACAGGAAAGCATGATCTACAGATATTTAGAAAGAGGAGAACTATTTGCGTTATACGACACTTATCTAAAAACCGTTTGTGTCGTTACTCAAGAAGACGAGAAAACTTTCGAAATCAAAAATATTGCAACTTACCAAAAAGCACAGGGGAAAGGATACGGGAGTTTAATGATGAGATACATAATTGACAACTATAAAGATAAATGTGACATATTATTGGTTGGTACAGGCGACGATCCTACTATATTGTCATTTTACAAAAAATTTGGCTTTGTATATTCACACACCGTAAAAAACTTTTTCATAGACAATTACGACCATCAAATATTTGAAAATGGCAAGCAACTAATAGACATGGTTTATCTAAAAAATGAAATGAAAAAATCCTGACAGATTTCTCTATCAGGATTGCTGTGCACCCTTAACAGTTCTACTCTCAAACCTATATTTTGGAATTTGATCGCTTTATTGCCTTTTATCACACAAAGGAGCAATATCCCGTAAGGTTTTTAGATAGTGGATAAATTCGAGAGTATCTTTATGCGTGCTAATTATAGCATCAGATTGAGACTGTATGAATAGAATGACATAGTTATATAAAAATTCATCCAATAGTTTAGCAAAGTCTTTAGGAGAAATGTCTTCTTTAAAGAATGTATATATCGGTTCCAGATCTATATCCCCTCTTTCTAATTTTTCCATAAATGTTTGCATTAGGCTTACTGCACTTTTGTATTTGTAAGGGTTGCTATATTTGAGTTTGTATAATTCACAATTGCAAAGTAAAGGGCACAGCGTCTTATATCCTATCAATTGAGACAATAAGATATCAGAAAAACAAATAATATATTAATATCCTAACTGTTAAAATATTATCCTCACAAATAAATTATTATTTGCTCTAAATGCTTATTTTTGCATATAAACAAATTCACAAATAGAAAGACATGGAAGAAACAAGCATAAAGAAGAGCAATCATGGTCCAAACGTTCGCCGTTGGAGAGAATGGCGAAACATTAATCAAGATGTTCTGGCAGAGCAAATAGGAGTATCACAAGCTACTCTTTCGAGCTATGAGAAAAAGGATAAGCTCGAACAGGATATTTTAGAGAAGATTGCTAAGGTTTTGGATATTCCTGTTGAGGCTATTACTGAGCTTGAACAAGGAGCTTCCATCAATATTGTAAATGCTTATGATAATTCAGGTTCTATAAACTACTCCCCGACATTTAACCCGTTAGATAAAATAGTTGAGCTTTACGATGAAAAGATCGCTTTATACGAAAGAATGTTGAAGGATAAAGAGGAGGCTATTTCTTTATTGCATGAGGTATTGAAAGAGAGGAAGGGGTGAAATTCTGATAGGCTCACAAAAATGAAAAACACAAAGATTGAATTTATTGAAGATTTAGACTTGATTTATGAGTTAAGAAGGGAAGGATTCCTAAAATCATAAAAAATTTATTTGTATTATAGCCAAATTTGAGAATCAATCTAAAAAACACACTAATATATGCCTAACAATGAATATGATGCAGTTTTGATAACGGGAAATGGATTTGATTTAAATTTAGGATTAAAAACAGGCTATTGTGATTTTATTTCGAGTGATTTCTTCTGCAAATTATTAGCTGAAAATAATCAACTTTGCTTATATCTCAAAAACCAACATGATTTAAATAATTGGATAGATATTGAGAATGAATTAAAAAACTACTCTAATGAAGTCTATACGAACTCAAATAGAAATTTATTCAAACAAGAATATCAATCTTTACGTAAATCTTTATGTGACTACTTGAATAGCATAGATATGTCATATATAGATAAGACATCACAAGCCTATAGATTTCTTACAGAAAAATTTGAAAGATTATTAATTTTCAATTTTAATTACACATTAAGTCTTGAATATATTACACATCAGAAAAACTTAAAACATAAAGTTTTCAAGGTGCATGGTACTGCTAAAAATAACCAAATTGTTTTTGGCGTAGAAGACAATGCAAGAATTAATAAAAATGACGTCTTTCTTAAAAAATCAACTTGTATCTGGAATGAAATATGTGATGTTAATCAAATACTATCTAATGCAAATAACATAATATTTTTAGGGTATTCTTTAGGCGAAACTGACCATCATTATTTTGATGATTTTTTTGGGAATGCATGTCATTCGCATTCTGTCAGAAAAAATATAGCTATATCTTATTATAAGGAAGAAGGTATGTATGATATTTTTAAACAATTAGATAGTTTAACCGTTAATAGAATCCAATACTTGAGAACCCATCAAAACTTTAAGATGATTGATTTATCAAAATAGAATATCTTTATTTTTTAATAAAGGAATATAACAAAAAGCGCGACAGATTTCTCTATCAGACTTTCTTAGTACCCAGAGCCAATACACAACCGTGAAAATAAGAGAAAATAAAACTATATAATATCTATAATAATCAATATCTTACACGAATGCCTATTTTCTCTTGTTAGTACACTTTTGCCGATATTTTTATGTTTAGTACACTTTTAGTACACTTTCTGAAAAAACAATATTTATATTTGTAGAAACAAAGGAAAACAAAAGCCACAAAAAGAATAAAGCATCATGGCAAAACTGGAGGTAAAAGCTAAAGATAACCCCAAATTACAACAAAGTACACTTTCTGACGGGAGAATAAGCCTGTATCTTGAATATTATCTAGGCAGAATACAAATTCCGGTAATAGATGAACAAACAGGGGATCAGGTATTATATACCAGTGGAGCGATGAGAGGAAAGCCAAAGTATCAGGTAAAGCATAATAGACGAAAAGAACACCTCAACTTATATCTTGTCAAAAATCCACGTACACCCATTGAAAGAGAAAACAATAAAAAGATACTGGAAATAGCCAAAGAAATAAGACTGGAGAGAGAACAGGAATTTAAAGCGGACAAAACCGGGAAACGTGTTATTGCAGCTAAAAAGATGAATTTCTTAGATTTTTATCAATCCTATATAGACAGTTATACGAAAAAAGATATTAGAATGATAACTGGGGCCTTTATCCGGTTTAAAGATTTCCTCAAAATTGAATATCCGATCTATGCTACTACATTAAAGCCAGAACAAATAAACAAAGAAATGATAGAGGCCTTTGTTGAATATCTGGAAAGTAAAAGCACCGGTGAGGGAGCAAAGGGGTATTATCAGCGATTCAAAAAGGTTATAAAATATGCTGAGGAAAAAAGTATAATAGCTAAAAACCCATGTAAGGGAGTTGTTTGCAAGGTAGATGAAAACATATTGAGAAAAGACATATTAAGCCTTGCAGAAATGGAAAAGCTAATAGCAACTACCTATCAGGGACAAAACGATCATATCCGGCGTGCGTTTATCTTTAGTCTTTATACCGGTACTCGTTTTTGTGATGTTGTAGAGATGAGGTATAGTAATGTCGATTATTCAAATAAGATATTGAAATTTGAGCAAGCTAAAACCAAAAAGAAAAGCGTCAATAGCGGTGTAATGATCCCTCTTAATGATGGCTTACTTTCCCTGATAGGAAATCAGCCTCGGGATGAGGCCGGTAATCTGATAGACAGAGTTATATTTGAATTGCCTAGTAGTACAATGTGTTTAAAGGCTTTGCGGCGATGGACTGCTCGAGCCGACATTGATAAGCATATTACATGGCATTGTGCCCGGCATTCATTCGCGGTAAATATCCTCAACAATGGAGCAAATATAAAAACAGTATCAAGCCTTTTGGGGCATTCGGGATTAAAACATACAGAAAAGTACACCCGGGCAGTGGATAGTCTTAAACAAGCCGCAATAAACAGTTTGCCGGAATTAAAACTATAAAGATATGAACAGACAAGTATTAACTCATTTTACCAATCTGTTTTCAGCTATAAATAATGCAGCCGCATTACTGGCCGGAGAAAATAACCCTAATTTTGAGAATATAGTAAGAAACAAATACACTGAATTAAATTCTTTCAATGAATACATTGAGCTCTCGAATGAAATAAATGAGAAATTATACCTTTACCCTCAATCAAATAAAGAACTTTTTTTATTGAATATTCTGAATGGATTTAAGTATAGTAAGTATCTTAATATTACATTAGATAATCAGCATGAGCAAAATAGGGGGCTGACAATGACCGCAGACAGAATAAAGGCCTCCCATAACTGCATAAATAATTATATCAATGGTAATATTGATGAGAATAACATTTGTGCTTTGTATATTGTGCTTTGTTGGGAGGAATTATCTTTATTTATTCAAGAATTAGACAAACTTGCTCAATCTCATAATCTTGATATATTTGATATTCAGTTGAAAGCCGGGTTAAATGTTTGGTATAAAGTTACTGGTGGAATAATACAAAATAAGAATACTCAACCTATTTTAAATGTAACCAAAATTTTCAGCATTGATACCCTATTGGCCTTGTGTGAAGAATTGAAAAATTTAAATATCATATCCCCTACAACAAAAGAGGATTATTTCTTATATGCTTTCAANNCACTCGATTATAGTAAACTTAATGTATTTAAAGGCAAAATCGGCCTATTTGTATATTTGATTAGTGAATTATTCACGAATGGAGGTAATACAGATTGGAGAGTTGCTTACGAATTTAATATTAAAAACCCATCACAAGTGAAAACAGGCTACTACAATAATAAAAATAATCTTCCTAAAAATCATGAGCAAATAGATAATCTTTTGATAAAGATAGGTTTAAAATAAAGAATATTACCTTGTTAGATAAATTATAGAGTAGGCTTATATAGGTTTACTCTTTTTTTATATTAAATCATTTATATAAAGTTTAGATAAATACCTCTCTATTCTTTTCTACTCAAATACTCGCCAATTTTGTCATGTTATAACAAGATTGGAAGCGGCGCGCAGCTTCATTGTATAAATTCAAATTTTCATAAAATGGAAAAAGAAATTTTAAATTTTGATGAGGCAGCAAAGTATTTAGGTTTTTCAAAAAGTATGCTCTATAAAATGACTGCAAAAAGAATCATTTGTTTTTATAAACCTAGTGGCAAACTTATTTATTTCAAAAAAGAAGATTTAGACAACTGGTTACTCTCAAACCGTATCACCCCTCAATCAGAGATAGAGGAAACGGCGCAGGCCTATTGCATGGGAAACAAGAAAGGGGGCGCTCATGTCAGCAAATAAGAGTAAAGAGATATCTATACTAATGACTTGTATTGACCGATTGGCCGGCATGCCTGTCTCTAATGATGAGAATAATATCAAGGTAGCAAAAAACATTACCTATAATCTCAAAGATTTACAAAAGATTGATGATAACGGTAATCTGATAACAAAAGTTATAATTGTTTTTGCCTCCATATCCTGTGATGCTTTGAAACTGTCTATACTAGGATATATGCCATATAAGGATAGTTTCAACCTTGTAGAGTATTGCTTAGAGTCAGCTTTAAGCTACCTGATTGATTAACTATTCCTATGATTGACGGCGTTAAATGTTCCTGTGTCGGTTTAAGTGCTGATTTGTGGCTAAATAACCCTCTCTTAGATTTTGGGCTTTTAGTATCGGAAAGGACCGGCGAATTGCTTACTCAAAGGAGAGAGGCAAAGGCAAAAGATTTGCGCTTTGTCCTCTCACCAAATGAAAGGAAGAATGCCCTGTCATGCTCTTTCACCGGCAGTTTACATAAGCACTGGGATATTGACGGAAGCAATCATAATGATTTTACACATCCGGATATTTGTAAAACGCTTGACAGTCTATCAGCTAATTATAATATCAATTTAGATGAGGCTTTTATTCATAGCTTAGAAATTGGAGTTAATATAGAGCTTGATTACAGTCCCGAAATTATATTTAAGAAAGCCATTTGCCACAAAGGAAAACCTTTTGAAAGAATGGATGCCCGGGATAAGAGAATAGGTGTTATCTGTGTACATACTGATTACTCTATAAAATTATATGACAAAGGCTATCAATGTAAGATAAAGGATAAATATATACTCCGCTATGAAGTCAGATTGCATCGGCAAAGGATGTTACAGGCGTTTGACATATTTACATTAGTTGATCTTAAAAACACGGAAAAAGTCGCCTTTTTAGTTTGTTTATTACTGGAGCGATTGGATGAGGTCATATTCTTTGACTATTCATTTAAGCCGCAAAGCCTATCAGAAAGCAAATTATTAGCATGGCAGCAATATAGTAATCCCCGGTACTGGGAAAACCTCAACCGGAATAACTACTATAAGGCACGGAAAAAACTTGCTGAATTAATCAAGAAGTATGGTTGTATCGACTGGAGGGAATTTCTGTCAAAACGGATTATAAATAAATGGTTCGATCTGGCGAAATTCAAGCAGAAAAATAGGCGACATTTTCCACAACATTTAAAATCACTGCAAGCAAAAAAACAGGCGACAATTTCCAATCTTGAATATATGTTGGAAAACGTCACCTCCGGGGACGTTCAAAAGCGAAAGAAAAAAGACAGAAAAATTGAGGTTAAAAACTCTATCTGTAACTGTGTCGTTTGCGGCCGTCTTTTAGTAGGTCAAAAACAAGGTAGTCGCTTTTGTTCTGAGCGGTTGTACGGGAAAGATGCCCGGATGTGTAGGAATAAAGATAGTAACAGACGATTAACTATTAAACGAAAAATTAAAAGAGCTATGGAAAAAGATTCAATGCTACGGATTACCTATGTAGATAACGGAAACGAATATAGTGATATCCTGGCTACTGGTGAGCTGTGTGTTACTCGGGAATGGCTAGACAAGGTTAAATCTGTTGAGGTGCTAGATTCTCCATCTCATAAAATAACTGGGGATCAGGCAAAAGAATATTTGAGAACAATAAAAAATAAAATAAGTCATGAAAGAAATAATTAAGATTCAAACAAATGCAGATGGCAAAAAGGCTGTATCTGCAAAAGAAATGTATGTAGGTCTAGGTCTGGCGGCGGCCGCATGGAATAGATGGGCGTTAAAAAATATAGAGAGAAACCCTTATGCCGTTGAGGGTATTGACTGGATAGGGTTCAACCTGATGTTGAACGGTAATAAGACTAAAGACTATATTCTCACCCTCGACTTTGCAAAGAAACTATGTATGCAGGCCCGGACGCAAAGGGGTGAAGATATGCGAAACTATTTTCTGGAAGTGGAGCGGATCGCTCAGGAAGCAATCACGCCGCAAATATCATCTGCTAAGATTCAGGAACTGACAGATAGATTACATCGCTTAGAGTCATTGACGGTTAGTAGTTGTGTGTCAGATTACTCCATAATGGGATATGCCCGACTATGTAATAAGCGTATATGTCTGAATGAGGCAAATGCTTTAGGTCGGATAGCAACAAAGAAATGTAAAGAGATGGGCTTGTCTATCGGAAATATTAGAGATAGCCGCTACGGGCTTGTAAATACTTATCCTGAGTATATTTTAGAGGATGTGTTTAGAGAGTTCTTTAAGCGGCCGCGGTTCTAACAGTCATTTTTATATATAAATAAAATCAAAGATATGAATATAATTCCTAATAAGAAAGATCGGTTGATCTCACTCATATTACAAATTGAAAAGCTCAAAATAGAAGTAGATTCTTCACGTCCCAATAATTACACTTTTGAAATCAATGATCACCGGGGTACGATCAATATTGAGACTTCTAAAGACGATAGAGGCGTTTTAAATATTTCTGAGGATCTGATAAAAGAATATCACTATCAGTGTTCCGGATTTCAAATTTATGACATAAAAGACCCTGGGCAATATCGAACAAGCGATATCAGAATACGCGACAAAAATAGTTATCCATTACCTGAAGCATCGAAAATACCATCACTGGTAAATAGCTTTATCACGAATTACAATGACAAGCTAAAGAAAGGTATACATCCTGTTATCTGTGCTGCATATCTACACTTTGGATTAGTATTTATTCATCCTTTTAACGATGGCAACGGCCGTACGTCCCGATTCCTAATGAATATGTGTTTGATAAAAACCGGATTTGCTCCAATATCTCCATTGAAAGAAGAGAAACGGGTCTATGATCAAGCCATAGAAGAATCTCGAGCTAAAGAGGATCCGTCATATTTCTATTTATGGGTTGCTGAAAAAGAGTTGATCGCCTTGACTGTAGAAAAATATCGATATAATAACATTTATCAGTTATAGTCCGGTTCTGAAAAAGGCTGTAATAAAAAGGTACGCTTTTAATCAAGCGTTAAGGGAAAGTAGTGGCAGGGATATAAGAAGATTGCAGGCAAATATATACTGGCTGCAATCTTCTTGTATTAGCTGATAGATGAGGTCAAAAAGAGCTAAAAATGTGCTGATTTTAATCGAAAACATCATGTTTTATATCAAGTTTCATTCATTTTTAGCACTTTTTATTGGTTGCATTTACAACTATTTGCGCTGTAATGTTGGATTAGATGGGCTTTTTGAGGGGGTGCACCTTATGGACATAGTTGTATTTACAATCAACAGCAAGGGATATGGGGTGTTTTTTTGCCAAAAGAGACCTCCGAAACCTCACCCCAGACGGCTTTACACACACGGGGAAATTTTCAAAATTTGGAATTGTTAAAGAGTTAAGGCCGCTAAAATCTCAGCAAGCTCTATTCTTTTCTTTACCGACACTATTGTAGTAATTTTGTAATTTAGAATAATTCTAAATAATTAATTATGGCATGAAATTTCATTCAATGCTTTTACTATTAGCATCCTGACAATAACAGAAACAGGCACTTTGTAGATTGTGCTTAATTCTCTTATCTCTAACATCATATTAGCATCTAACCTTATTGATACCCGATCCGGCTTTGTCATATATCAAAAATTATACTTTAAAGATAAAAAGAAGAACACAATTATAGAAATTTGCGTATCCTAGTTTCTTTCTTCGTTAGATAACGATCTAGTTCCGATTTTCTGAAAACAACTTTCGACTTTATTTTAGAATATTTTATTTCTCCGTTCTTTGTGCAACTATCTAAAGTCCTTTGGCTAATGTTTAAGTAGTTTGCAGCCTGCCTCCTCGAAAAATGGATTTCCATTTGATTTATATTGTGTATCTGGTTTTCTAGCTGATCGATCCTATCAAATAGCCTATCAAACAAACTGATAAACTCATCTTTACTGACTACAATTATTTCACTCATAATTTTAAATACGCAAAATTCTGCTTAATAAAAAATAAGGAACGTATTATTTGCCCCTTATTATATTCGATAAGTATATATTGTATGTTATTACTCCTCAACTGTTAGCCTCAACTTCGCACCGCATTTAGGACATGATAGGGCGTTGTTTGCCGGTTGTTCAAATAATTCTACCAGATGCACACCTAAAGCGTCTGCAATCTTTTGTAAAGTGTCTATTGTGGGATTTCCGTTAATAGTTCTGGATAAGCTTTCTTGTTTAATTCCCATCATATCGGCTAACTGAGTTATAGTTATACCTTTTCTTTTTACTATTTCTTTAATCTGTAACATACTTATGATATTAAAAGTTATATGCAAATATAATGAAATATGTACCAAAAGTTATAAATAGTAAAAATAAATAACATTAAATATCATTTTTGGTGTGATAATATTTTCTTTAAATGATATTAAAGGTTATATTTGTAGTATAATAATAACATAAAACATCATAAATATGAAAGTAAGCAAATATAACAAGTCGGAGATAATGAGAAATGCACATAGTTTCTATAAATCCAATAAATCATTTGGATGGTCTTTCTCCCGGTCTTTGTCACTAGCATGGAACAATGCAAAGCAAGCTATCATAAATACAGAGGTTGAGGCTAGAAACGAAGCGATCCGGGCAATGTGGAAAGCTCAGGCAGAGGCAAAGAGAATGGCAGATAACGAAGCGGAAAGAATAAGATTTGAAGCAAGCGGAATGGATTTACATACATATACAATGACTAACTATTACAGTGAAAGGCGTTATTATGGAGATTAAAAGTACCTTCTTAGTTTTGAACACATTTAGGAATCATAAAATAATAGATCATGTCAATAGAGATAAGGAATGCAAGCACAGTGAATAATAATGGGCCCATAAGTATGCCCCAAAGTGCAATAACTATTTCATCTTTATATTACGAGCTCAAAGAGCAAAGAGCTTTAGAGATTGAATCGAAAAATAAAGAAATAAATCGCTTACGAGAAATGATAGGCTATTTGCAAGGAGTGTTATTTAAGAATGGGATAGATGTTAATACCCATTTAAGTGTAAAATGTTTTAAGTAGCATTAAAAGCTGTTTATCTGTCAGGTAGTACACTTTTAGTACACTTTTAAAAAATAAACAAGCCTCAAAATCAATCGATTATGAGGCTTGCTTAGTACCCAGAGCCGGGATCGAACCGGCATGGAAGTGAATCCACTGGTGTTTGAGACCAGCGCGTCTACCAATTCCGCCATCTGGGCTTGTGCCTAGTGCGGTGCAAAAGTACACATATTTTTCATATATCAAAAGATCAAGTATAACTTTTTTGAAAAAGAATCGTATAATTTTATTTCGCTATTGTCCCTAATCGTTTTGTTTGTATATTAGTATGATATAACTTTGTATAAATTTTTAAAACAAACATGGATAACAAGAACAATTATTGCGTGATCATGGGTGGTGGCATTGGCAGCCGTTTTTGGCCCTTTAGCCGCGAAGCCCGTCCAAAGCAGTTCCTTGATTTCTTTGGAACAGGACGTTCTCTTTTGCAGATGACTGTAGACCGGTTTAAAAGAATCCTTCCTCTTGAGAACATATTTATAGTCACCAATTATGAATACGCTCAGATGGTACAAGAAGAACTGCCTGAGTTGAAACCCAATCAGATATTGTTAGAGCCAATGCGACGCAATACAGCCCCATGTATTGCTTTTGCGACTTACCATATCAACTCTTTTAATCCTGAAGCAAATATTGTAGTTGCTCCTTCCGATCACTTGATTCTGAAAGAGGATGAATTCCTTTCTATTATTCAGAACGCTTATAAGTTTGTATCTAAACACAATACGTTATTGACACTCGGCATTAAGCCTAGTCGCCCCGAAACAGGCTATGGATACATACAAATGAGCGAAGAGAAACTGGACGGAGTGAATAAGGTAAAAGTCTTTACCGAAAAACCTAATTTGGAGCTGGCCAAGGTCTTCTTCGAAAGCGGAGAGTTCCTGTGGAATTCAGGTATCTTTATCTGGAATAACAAAACCATCTTAAGCGCACTTCGTGAATATCTTCCTGAGATAACTTCTCGTTTCGACCGTGGTATCGATGCCTTTGGCACAGAAAAAGAAAAAGCCTTCATTGATGAGAATTTTCCATTTTGCCCGAATATATCAATAGATTATGGCATAATGGAAAAAGCTACAAATGTATATGTACAGGCAGCAGATTTCGGATGGTCTGATTTAGGAACTTGGGGATCACTTTACGAAATATCGGAAAAAGATAATGATGCCAATGCGTCGCTCATTGCCAACACTATATTTTTTGATAGTGCCGAAAATGTTGTGACATTGCCTGCCGGCAAATTAGCGGTTATACAAGGCTTAGAGGGCTATATTGTAGCCGAAGCCGACGGCGTGCTGCTGATTTGCAAGAAGTCGGAAGAACAGCGTATCAAGCAGTTCGTCGCTGACGTAAAACTAAAATACGGAGAAAAATATATATAACAATCAAATAAATATATGTCAAAAGAACTTTTGCCAAACCTTCCATACCTTGTAGCAGATATCAATCTGGCAGACTTTGGGAGAAAAGAAATAGAAATAGCAGAGCATGAAATGCCGGGATTAATGGCACTTCGCAAGAAATATGGAGCAACAAAACCGCTGAAAGGTGCTCGTATCATGGGTTCGTTACACATGACCGTGCAGACAGCAGTACTTATCGAAACCCTGAAAGAATTAGGAGCCGATATACGTTGGGCTAGTTGCAATATTTTCTCTACCCAAGACCATGCGGCAGCAGCTATTGCAGCAGCCGGGATACCCGTATTTGCATGGAAGGGAGAAACCCTTGAAGAATATTGGTGGTGTACAGAGCAAGCCTTAGCTTTCCCTGAAGGGAAAGGCCCAAACCTGATAGTAGACGATGGCGGCGATGCTACACTGCTTATCCACTGGGGATATAAAGCCGAAGAAAATGCTGACTTTCTGAATAAAAAAGCTTCGAGCCACGAAGAGCAAGTAATACTCGACACCCTGTCTCGTATTCTTAAGGATGACAACAATCGCTGGCACCGCACAGTTGCCGATTGGAAAGGAGTATCCGAAGAGACAACAACAGGCGTACACAGGTTGTATCAAATGATGGAGCGAGGCGAACTACTTGTTCCGGCTATTAATGTAAACGACTCGGTAACCAAGTCTAAGTTTGATAACCTCTATGGTTGTCGCGAATCATTAGCCGATGGTATCAAGAGAGCTACCGACGTGATGATTGCCGGTAAGGTAGTGGTTGTTGCAGGATATGGAGATGTAGGCAAGGGCTGTGCTCACTCTATGCGTTCGTACGGAGCTCGTGTCATAGTCACTGAGATAGACCCGATATGCGCCTTGCAGGCAGCAATGGAAGGCTTTGAAGTGACAACGATGGAAGAGGCCGTGAAAGAAGGGAATATCTTTGTTACAACAACAGGCAACAAGGATATTATAACTATAGAGCACATGTCTCGCATGAAAGATCAGGCTATAGTATGTAACATAGGACACTTTGACAATGAAATCCAGGTGGACAAGCTTGTAAACTACCCTAGCATTAAGCATGTAAACATTAAGCCGCAGGTAGATAAATATACATTCCCTGATGAGCATTCTATATTCCTTTTAGCCGAAGGTCGTTTAGTGAATTTAGGTTGTGCCACCGGTCACCCTTCATTCGTGATGAGTAACTCATTCACAAACCAGACCTTAGCTCAATTGGAGCTATGGGTACGCGACTATGAAGTAAACGTTTATCGTTTGCCGAAACATTTGGATGAAGAAGTTGCACGCCTACACCTTGAACAAATTGGAGTGAAGTTGACCAAGCTGACTGAGGCACAAGCCGAATATCTTGGGGTTCCTGTAGAAGGTCCGTACAAACCTGAACATTACAGATACTAAGATATCATCTATCAATATAAACGGGCTTTAACCATAAAGCCCGTTTTTTTTTGCAATATGTGATACGGTATTAGCGCTCGCTTCCTTATTCAAAAAGTGACAAAGGTGACAAAAGTGACAGGTTCCAATCTGTTCTTTATGTCACCTTTTTTAGTTTCTGATTACCACTCTTAATCTTACTTTTATTTCAAAGATCACTTTTAATTAGATAATTGTTATTTAGAAAAGTAATATAAACAAAAAGAGTTCCGCTGTCTAGCGGAACTCTTTTGTATAATATATAATAAAGATCTATTATTTCTGTCCTTTCAATATATTAGCTTCATCAATATATTTGTCTGCTTCAATAGCTAAAGGAGAATTCATATATTGATTCTTTATAATTGAAAACACCTCAATTACTTTATCGTAATTTCCTTGATTACGATATATAAGACCTGCTTTTTTGTATAACATAGGGCTTTGAGAAGCATTATCTACACCTTTAGCAGCCTTGATATAATATGAAACAGCCTCATCTGATTTTCCCAGGTTATCCAAGCAGTCGCCGATTGCACCATTCGCCAGTTGTGATATTATTTTATCACTACCGCTATAGTCTTTCAGGTATTCAAGACCTTTCTCGTAGTTACCCATATTTGCATAACAGATTCCGGCATATAGTTTAGACAGTTTTCCGGCTTTAGTAGAACCATAATCACTTATGATTGACTCAAATCCTACATATCCGTTTTTATCTCCAAAAACAGCTAATGAATCTTGTCCGGCTCTGAAGTACTGTTCACCTCTGAACATTGCCACCTGAGCTTCGGTAGTTTTTGGTCCTACAATAAAATAGTTGTATGCAAGAAATGCACTAACGACCACAACTATAGCACCAATACCTATTAGTAATTGTTTTTGGTATTTTTCAATGAAACGTTCTGATTCTGCAACTGCTGTTCCAATACGTTCCCAGTCTTTTTCTTCACGCAATTCAGCTTGTTTCTTTTTAGACATTTTTAATCTGTTATAAATATTTATATTATTCTGTTTATTTCAAATTTAGCAGCGACAAAAATAGCTGTTTTATCCTTATAAATAAAATCCTTAACTATATTTTTTTTATTCGGTATAAAATTTAATGAGTTGTTCGAGTGCCTTTTGACATGCAGGACAAAAATCTTTGCAAGTATTTGTCTTCATTCTACAGTCAACAGCAGGACGATATATCCCTTTGGACGAATAGCCTCCTCCTTCAAAAACCCCTATCGGATATTTATCTGCCAACTTAGCATCAGTAGGAATCGGAGTGTCTTTTACCAATAAGCTTTTCCATTTCACATTGAAATCAACAAGCGTTGTTATATTTGGTTCCCAAGGTTCTACACCAAAAGGGTAGCTATCGCTAAATGTATCATTTTCATAGTAGTATTCATCGGCCAATCCACCAAAGCTATGACCAAATTCATGAACAACAACAGGCTTGAAGTCTGCATGCCCCGTCGTGGTCAATGTATAGGCATTAAAAATACCACCACCGCCATATACATCAGTATTTGCTAATATAATGATATGAGCATAAGGTATTCCTGCAATTGCATCGTGTACATCCTTTACATTCGTAGTAGTCAGATAACGATCAGAATAAAAGGTATCGAAATGGGAATGAAAAGCCGTTTCATTCCATTTGCCTTTACGAGGAACGCTTACACCAGAGTCTTTCGATTCTGTTTCTACAGCAATAAAGTTGAACTTATCTTGCATACGATTAAATGGGCTATGTGCTAAAATCTGTTCGCATGCCATTTTTGCATTTTGCCTAAATTTGTCCATTTCAGAAGACGTATAACCTTCTGCCAAAATAACGACATTGAGGCATTTATCTACAGGTCCACCTTGATGTATAACGGTATAAGCCGGGATATTTTTCAATCCTTTTTTCCTTATTAGGATATCGTCAGGAGTGACAGTATGCCTAAGAGCGGTTTTGTACGAACCGTCTTTTTCTCGCAAACTTACCTCTATATCAACCTTATCTTTTGGGTATGGTAATAAGAATGTATTTTCGAAACTTTTTCTTACTGTAGCAGCTTCCGGGACAGTCAGCCATTCCTGAAATAACGAACTGAAGGATTCAAGATAAATACATTTTCCGGTTCTATGATCCGTCATTTTGATTTGCCCGTTTCCTTGCCTTCCCAGTTCTGCAAGATGGAGACGGCGTCCTGCCCATTGGGGCAATTGGTTCAATTGTTCGAGAGAAACGGTTTGAGAGACATTGTCTCCTGTAAATATATAATCGACACGCAACGTTTTGTTTTCAAAGTATTCTTCAAAGTTTTGAGAATATCCCCCCAGTGCAAGAAGGAAAAGTGATAGGGTTAACAGAAAATATTTCATGAAAAGCTTCGTTTTAGAATAGAACAAAGATAAAAAATTAATCACAATATTTAAGGATAAAGTTTCTTTCAATTCAATTTGATTCTTAGGATGGAAGATGAAAATTTATACTTTTTTTGATTTTTCATATTATGCTTTCTTATATAATTGATTAGCTTTGCATCCGAATACACTATATAGTTAGAGGTCTCTACATGAGGAAAATTCAGTTGTTGACGTATACGTTTCTGCTTATTCTTTTTTCTGTGCCTTTTTGGGGTGCACAAATTTCTCGTATAGAGTCACGTATAGCACATCTCGACAACCCTCAAGACTCATTGCCTACCGACTCTGCATCACCTCGGGTTCGTTTAAGTCGAGACCCGGTTCGTAAGACTCAGAATGATTCTATACAGATGCGTGGAGACTCTCTTCCGTCCGACTCTATAAAGAAAAAGAAAGCTGTTTTGGACGCTGTAGTAGACTATACAGCCAATGACTCTATAGTTCTTACAGCAGGAAATTGGGGGTATCTATATGGCGAAAGCGTTGTGAAATACACCGATATTTCACTCAAAGGAGAAAAGATATGGATGAACATGGATAGTAGCCTTGTTTACGCCACATACGGTCTCGATTCTGTAGGAAAAGAATTTGGATTCCCTGTATTTACTGATGGAGGAACAGACTACGAATCAAAAACAATGAAATATAACTTTAAAACAAAGAAAGGTTATATTACAAATGTGATTACCACTCAAGGAGAAGGATATATTGTAGCAAGCAGAGCAAAAAAGAACGACGACAATTCGTTTTTCATGAGAGAGGGAAAATATACCACTTGCGACGATCACGAACACCCTCACTTTTACTTGGCACTGACAAAAGCCAAGGTGAGACCTAAAAAGAACGTCGTAACAGGCCCTGCATATCTTGTCATTGAAGATCTACCTCTTCCTATCGGTTTACCGTTTGGATTTTTCCCATTTTCTGAAAAGTATTCTTCGGGGGTTATTATGCCATCTTATGGAGATGAGCTCGCCCGAGGATTTAACTTAAGAGACGGAGGTTATTACTTTGCGATCAATGATAATATCGATTTAGCTGTGACCGGAGAAATATATACCAAGGGTTCGTGGGGAATCAATGCCCGCTCATCATACAGAAAAAGGTATAAGTATTCGGGGGGATTTGATGTAGGATATCTAGTTACCAAACTCGGAGAAAAGGGAATAGATTACTCTTTGGCAAAAGACCTAAAAATCAACTGGACACACAGCCAAGACCCTAAGTCGAATATGTTTAGAACGTTATCGGCAAGTGTACAGTTTTCTACCAGTTCATACGACCGTAATGATCTGAATACAGCTTATACTCCTGTAGGAACGAGTAATACAAAAAGTTCAAATGTAACTCTTACCCAGAAAATACCTAATTCTCCTTGGAGTTTCTCTGCTAATATTAGTGCAGCACAACGGACACAAGACTCAACAATATCTCTTACCTTGCCTAACGTTACAGTTACTATGAGCCGCATAACTCCGTTTAAGAGGAAGGATGCTGTAGGCGCAGAAAAATGGTACGAGAAGATACAATTGAGTTATACGGGAGATTTAAGAAATAGTATTACGACAAAAGAAAACAAACTATTTCAGTCCAACTTGCAAAAAGACTGGAATAATGCAATGAAACATACAATCCCTGTGTCTGCCACTTTCAGTGCGTTAAACTACCTAAATATCACTCCGTCTTTCAACTATACCGAGCGATGGTATACAAGCAAAATAGAAAAACGATGGGATACTGATCAACGCCGCATGATAGCTGAAGACACAACCTATTCATTCAACCGCGTTTATGATTTCAATTTCTCTCTTGGTTTTCAAACCAAGCTGTATGGAATGTTCACTCCTATATTTTCAAAGAACACTCAGATCCGCCATGTGTTCACCCCTAGCATAAGCCTAAGTTATGCTCCGGATTTCAGTAGTCAAAAATTCGGATTTTATGAGAAGTTATATTACTATGATTCGGAAGGAAATTGGAGAGATACAGGAAATAAATATTCTCCATATGAACAAGGTATGTTTGGTGTACCAAGCCCAGGAGCCCAAGGAATGATCAATTTCAGCTTCGACAACAATATTGAAATGAAATACAGAGACTCTAACGACTCTATAAAGAAGATCAGTCTGATTGATAATCTCGGGATTAATTTCAGTCACAACATGATGGCCAAAGAGTTCAAATGGAGTGATATTAACATGGGACTTCGACTGAAATTCAGCAAATCGTTTACTGTAAATCTGAATGCAGCATTCGATCCATACCTCTATAGAGCTGAAACAAACGATGCAGGAGAAGTAACCAGTTTGAGAAGGGTGAACGAACTTCGTATTTCAAATGGGAAAGGGTTTGGACGATTGAAAAGTACAGGATATTCCATATCACCATCCATTAATCAGGATACATTCAAAAAATGGTTTGGAGGCGGCGATGACAAGGATAAGGATTCTAAAAAGAAGGAAGATGAATCCACACAGAGTGAGAATAATTTAGCCGCACCCGGAGAAGAAGAAGAACGTAAAAGCTTGATGGAGACAAAGAAAGATGATAACCAGTATGATGAAGATGGTTATGTAAAAAATGAGATCAAGTGGAATTTGGGGATCAGCTTCTCAATGAATTACAATACGAATAAACTACCTAAGCAAGCAGCTCGAAACGATTATGCAGAATATAGAGGTACGCTAACTAAAGCCCTCAGCTTGAACGGAAATATACAACCGACCAAAAATTGGAGTTTCAATTTCAATGCCAGTTATGACTTCGATGCCGGTAAAATAGCATACATGAGTTGTAATCTTACTCGCAACCTACACTGTTGGTCTATCTCGGCAAGTTTCAACCCTGTGGGTCAATACAAATCATATTATGTATCGTTACGTGCAAGTTCTTCAATGCTCCAGGATTTGAAATACGAGCAACGCGGACGAGCTTCCAGCTATGATCCTAATTGGGATTAATATGTTTTATAATACTTTGAGCTATGCAAAGTATTATCAGTATTTGTCTTTTACTAAACCTATAAATATCACCAAAGATGAAAAAAATCATTTTCAGTTCTCTATTAATGATATCTCTTCTTTTTATCTTAGGCGCATGCAGTTCGGCAGACAAGCATTTCCTTAAAGATAAAGAGTATAGGGAACAAGTACACCAACAGTTTATGAAACGCAAAGACCTTGCGGCAGGACGTAACGAACAATTGTTTTCTGTTTTAGATAAACAAGACCTCACTCTGGAACAACGTGAGGCTTTAGAATTCCTATACGCTTATATGCCTCTTTCGGATCTGGCAGATTATGATGCGGATTTTTTTCTTGGTCAAGTAGATGCAGCATTCAAAGCTCGTGATTACTTCGATTGGGGTAAAAAAATACCGGATGATATATTCCGCCATTTTGTATTGGTCTATCGTGTAAATAATGAAAACCTAGATACTGCCCGACAAGTGTTCTTCGATGAACTCAAAGATAGAGTAAAAGGGCTGACAATGGAAAAAGCAGTATTGGAAGTAAACCATTGGTGTCACGAAAAAGTAACTTACCGAGGAACAGACGGACGCACATCAGCTCCTCTGGCTTTAGCTAAAACATCTTGGGGACGCTGTGGCGAAGAATCGACTTTCACTACCGCTGCTCTTCGTGCTGTAGGTATTCCTGCCCGCCAGTGTTACACGCCACGCTGGGTACACACCGACGACAATCACGCATGGGTAGAAGCATGGGTAGATGGCAAATGGCATTATATAGGAGCTTGCGAACCAGAACCAGAATTGGATGTAGCATGGTTCTCTGCTCCGGTAAAACGAGCCATGATGGTACACACAAATGTTTTTGGTCTGTACAATGGACCTGAGGAAAAGAATGTACAAACAGACCTCTATTCGATTATCAATCTACTTGGTAATTATACAAACACACGCGATGTAAAAGTAAAAATAGTAGACGAAGCCGGCAAACCTGTAGAAGGTGCAACCGTAAAATTTAAAGTGTACAATTATGCTGAGTTTTACCCTATCGCAACGACCACTACTAAAACGAATGGAACAGCTTCTATAATCTCGGGTATGGGAGACATATTTGTTTGGGCAAATAAGGGCGATATATATGGATATGCTAAATCTACTCCTGAATCGGGAGAAGTGACAGTTACGTTGAACAATAAACCCGGGAAAGGCTTAGATGAAACCATTGTAATGGAAGCTCCGGCAGAACAAGCCATAAAAGAGTTAGCACCCGAAAAGATTGCAGAAAATGCGAAGCGTCTGGCACACGAAGACTCGATACGCAATGCATATATGGCAACATTTATAAGAGAATCGGATGCTAAGAAATTTGCAGAAAAAAATAAGCTAAACCCTGATAAGACTTGGAATATTTTATCCAAATCGCAAGGAAACTGGCAGGAAATATCCTCTTTCATGGAGGCTAAAAAAGATAATCCATATCTGAATACTTTCTTGTTATCTCTATCCGATAAAGATTTACGAGATACTCCGGCTGCATACCTGTTAGATCACCTAACTATCGGACAAGATGCGACACAAAAGAAACTAGCAGAAGACAGCCCTCTGGTAGGTAGTATCTATTCTCCAAGAATATCACAAGAATTGATTCGTCCGTGGCGAAGCTTCTTCAAAAAAGCATTAACGGAAGATTTTGTAAACAAATCGAGAAATGATATTAATGAAGTAATAAACTTTGTTCTTGAAAATATAAAAATAGATGAAGAACAAAATTATTTCAAATGTCCGATCTCACCTCAAGGCGTATATGAATTGAAAGTTTCAGATAAGCCATCAAGGGATATATTATTTGTTGCTCTTTGTCGCTCTATGGATATCCCTGCACGTATTGATCGTGCAACAGGACGCCCTCAATATCTGAAGGGGGAAACTGCATGGACTGACGTATTCTTTGATAAGCAAGCCGAAGAACAGCCAAAGGCTACTATTCAGTTTACAAATGCAAAGGATAATATTGTGAAGCCGGGTTATTATACTCATTTCACAATTGCCCGATACGACAATGGTGACTTTGTTACTCTCGATTATGAAAACAGTATAAAAGATCTACCGACTAAAATAACAGTGGATGCAGGCTACTATCGTTTGATGACAGGCAGTCGTGGAAATGATGGTTCTGTAACGATAAGTACACGCTATTTTGAAGTAAAAGGCAATGAAGCGAAAACATTCGAAATCGAATTGCCGAAAGTAGAAGGTCGCATTCAGGTACAAGGTATCGTAGATCCGAACACAGTTGTCACATTACAAGACGGTAGTAAAAAGTCAATCAAAGAACTAACGAACGGTAAAGGTTTGATGATCTGCTTTGCTGATCCGGACAAAGAACCGACCAAGCATATTCTGCAAGACCTTCCGGCCGTACAACAAGCCATTGAAGAATGGGGCGGAGGAATCTTGTTTGCTATTCCTGACGACAAGCTAAGTAAAGCGTTTGATGCTTCTGTCTTTAAAGGTCTACCTAAGCAATCATTATGGATGACTGATCATAACAGGACTCTGTTAAATACAGTTGCGGGAGCTTTGCAAATCGAATTCTCAAACAACTTCCCGCTTACAGTATATATCTCTACCAATGGAGGAATTTTGTATTCTTCACAAGGTTACCGCATTGGAATCGGAGAGAATATAATTAAGACAATAGAATTGGAGAAAGGAACAAAATAACAGTTGAAATATAAAATACAAAAAATGGCAGATCAGATGATCTGCCATTTTTGTTATTTATAGTAACAGCTTACTTTTTTGTATGCTCTGTAATTATTTTCACAAGGTCTTCTTTAGATACCAAACCTCTCAAGCGAGTAATCTCCTTTCCATCTTTGTATACAACAATAGTAGGCAATACCTCAATCCCTTTATCTATTGAGAATTTCTTGTAGTTGTCAACATTCATTTTCGCAACCTTTACCGATCCTTTGTATTCTTTAGCTACACTTTCGAGAATAGGAGCCATTCGGCGACATGGACCACACCACGGAGCCCAGAAGTCAACAAACACTAATCCTGTTCCGGTCTCTTTTTCATAATTAGAGGAGGTAAGCGTTACAATAGGAGTATCAATATTTGTAGTAGTGTTATTATTACCAAACACACTATTGCTTCCCAACAAGATCGCTAAAGTCATAAGGACTATGCCGAGTATTGGAAAAGTTATTTTACGTCTCATTATTAATAGTTTTATATGATTTTGGGCAAATATAATAGTTCTTATCTATTAAAATGTTCTTGTTATAACTATTTATACATTTTTCGGTATGATATATATTAAATTCAACTATTTTTGCATCAGAAAGGTATATAATACGGAATGAATCACGAACCTCAAATACTAGATTTAGATAAAGTACTTGCCGAGAAAGCTCCCAAGATTTATAATAAGGTCCCACGTTTTGCAATAAACTACCTCAAGCGAAAAATCCATTTAGATGAACTCAACGAAATACTTACGATCTATGCAGATAAGTATGGAGTGGATTTTATGCAGGCGGTTGTAGGATATTTTAATCTTACATTAGAAACCTCGGGGCTAGAAAATATTCAGGATGACAGAAAGTATATATTTGTATCAAACCACCCTTTAGGCGGACTCGATGGCATCTGCTTATCTGCGGTTATTGGAGAACGATTCGATAAAAAAATAAAATACGTAGTAAACGATGTTTTATACTTTATTAAGAATCTGCAACCTATTTTTCTTCCGGTCAATAAATATGGACGTCAGTCGAAACAAGCGACCACAAGCCTAAATGAAGCCTATGAATCGGACAACCAAATCATTACCTTCCCTGCGGGCTTATGTTCCAGACAAGAGAATGGCAAGATTCATGATTTGGATTGGAAGAAAAATTTTATTCTGAAAGCTGTAGAATCAAGGAGGGATGTAGTTCCTGTGCACTTTGAGGGCAAAAATTCAAATTTCTTTTATAGATTTGCAAATATAAGAAAGCGTTTGGGCATAAAATTTAATATTGAGTTGATCCTATTGCCTGACGAAATGTTTAAGAATAAAAATAAAAGTTTTTCCATTACATTTGGTGAACCTATACCATATACATTCTTTGACAATTCAAAGAGTGCTATGCAATGGGCGCAGTATGTAAAGGAAAAGTCATATAATTTGGCAAAAACAAACAAGCAATAAATGGAAACTGTTATCGCACCGATAAATAAGGATTTATTGAGAGCCGAACTGACGAAAGATAAATTTCTCAGGTATACAAATAAGGCTAACAATGAGATCTATATTGTCACACATCATAATTCGCCGAATGTGATGCTGGAGATAGGCCGTCTGCGTGAGATAGCATTCCGGTATTATGGCGGAGGAACAGGAAAGTCTGTAGATATAGACGAGTACGACAAAATGGATAATCCATATAAGCAATTAATAGTATGGAATCCTGAAGCAGGAGAAATAATCGGTGGATATCGCTTTATATGCGGACCTGATATTTGCTTCGATGAGAATGGTGAACCCATATTGGCTACATCGCATTTGTTCCATTTCTCCGAAAGGTTTATTAAGGAATATCTCCCTTATACATTCGAGCTTGGACGTTCGTTTTTTACGCTCGAATATCAATCAACACTAGCCGGCTCGAGAGGTATCTTCGCATTAGATAATCTTTGGGATGGATTAGGTGCCCTATCTGTGGCAGACCCTTCCATGAAGTATTTTTTTGGGAAGGTAACAATGTACGACACATACAATACACAAGCCCGGGATATGATTCTGTATTTTCTGAATAAGTATTTCCCTGATCCCGAAAAACTTGTATGGCCAAAGCAAGCCTTAACGATAGAGACCGAAAAGAGCAAGCTGAGAAGGCTATTTGATGGAGAGTCGTTCAAGTCTGACTATCGAATATTAAATACTTCCGTTCGCAAATTAGATCTTAATATTCCTCCACTTGTAAATGCTTACATGAGTCTTTCCCCTCAAATGAAAGTCTTTGGAACGGCAGTAAACGACACTTTTGGCAATGTAGAGGAAACAGGAATCCTCATCAATGTAGATGAGATATTAGAAGAAAAGAAAAAAAGACATATTGAGTCCTACTTAAAAGATAAACCTTCGAAACGTTTTTTGAAGAGACTTCGACAAATGATAAACTGGAGTTGGACAAAATACGAAGACAGGCCTAAACCGAAGAAAAGAAAAAATGAAGGCTTTTTTACAATCTCCCGTAGGATTAATCGAGATAAGAGAAACTGACGGTTATATTTCATCGGTAAGGATTATTCACCAAGAAGGGGAGGAAAAAGCCGACTCTTCACCACTTTTGAATAATGCAATAAAACAGTTGAAAGAATATTTCTCCGGAGAACGTAAAGTTTTTGACTTACCCCTGAAACAAAACGGTACACCGTTTCAGCAAAAAGCATGGGAATACCTGAGCACAATCCCTTACGGCAAGACCGTCTCCTATAAAGATGAAGCTATCGCTATAGGCTCACCCAAAGGATGTAGAGCTGTAGGGGCTGCAAACGGAAAAAATAATCTAGCCATTATAGTCCCTTGCCACCGTGTGGTAAATGAAGGAGGAGGACTGGGCGGCTATGCATATGGAACAGATATAAAGCGCCTTCTTCTTGAACTCGAAAATTATTATAACTTCATGTAAATGCTGAATCTTTCTCGATATAACATAATACTAGCATCCTATTCTCCTCGCAGAAAAGAACTTCTGAGTGGATTAAACATTCCTTATGAAGTAAATACACTGCCAAATATCGATGAGTCGTATCCAGACAATCTTATAGGAGAAGATATTGCGATCTATATCGCGAAAGAAAAGGCAAATGCTTATCTCGATCAACTGGATGACAATACATTATTGATAACAGCAGATACAATTGTTCTGCTTGATGGAAAAGTTTATGGTAAACCTTCCGATGATACAGATGCTAAACAGATGCTACGCGATCTTTCCGGAAAAACGCATCAGGTAATTACAGGTGTGTCAATCACGACGAAAGAAAAACAAGAATCGTTTGGTGTATCGTCCGAAGTTCGCTTCGCAAAACTAGAAGACGATGAAATTGAGTATTACGTTTCCAACTATAAGCCTTTCGACAAAGCCGGAGCATACGGTGTGCAGGAATGGATAGGCTATATCGCAGTGGAGTATATCTCAGGATCGTATTTTAATATAATGGGATTGCCGATACAAAGATTATATAGGGAACTGAAAAAGTTTTGAACTATATAAAATAAAAAAGACGGTTTGGAACCGTCTTTTCTTATAATAAATACCAAACTAATGCTCTGAACAATATTCTTTAATGAGGGTTGATTCCGCTAATTGCAGCCTTCTTCAAAGCCCAGGCCACAGCATTGAGTTCCAAAGCTGAATTGTATATATATTGATTCCACGCCGCTCCCGGGCCATAGTTTTTTGACAATGGTAACCCTTGGCTGTTATATCTTGACGGGTAAGCACTTGTGCTATTATCAGTTGTGGAAGAACCCACACTATCTCCAAAATAAAGGAAATTCTTGCTGTCGTTGTACCATACGATCGAACATTCCGGATTTTGTAATATTTTGGATGCCGAGCGTGCTGTACAAATTTGCACCGATTTAGGAGGCAGCTGAGTCATTATCACTGAGCCTGTTGTTGCATTGTCTTCACCCCAATGTCTGGCTGAAAGATTCCCAAACGGGCCATTAATAACAGGGTCATTAGGTAGGTTTGATATCGGATACACATCATCATCCCCTTGTCCTCCGGTTTGAACGATAGCCGGACTTATACCAAATAATCCGTTCATCAGCGTATTCACATCCGTGACAGTCCCATCGGCAGATCCATAAACTACACAGCCCCCTTTATTGATGTAATCCTTTAACGCCGTAGTGAGAGCTACCGTAGGGGTAGCACCGTAGGCAAAATACAATACAACATCAGGCATAACCCTTCCTACACCATAACCGTTTTCAAGATAGCTCGTAGCTGTACCAACTGCTGATGTGCCCCATAATTGTGTAAAACTTTTTATTCTTACGATTCCGTTAGGACCAAAACTGATACCGCCATTGGTCAAAGCCTGGCTTCTGGCAGTAGAATTCCAAGAATAAGTACTTCCCGAACCTATAACGGCATAAGTCATAGCCGGGAGGGTTAAAGGGATGGTTGTATTACATGTGTTATTTCCCTGTGGTGTATTTGCATTAATCGTTATCGGAAAATCAGAATTGACGGTAGGTGTACCCGAGCCAACAAGCGTGACTGTATGTGTACCGGGAGTAAAATTTCCACTGGCAGAAAAACGGATACCATTTGTCAAAGGAGTATTTATATTGTATGAACCCACAGTAGTGACGGTTACATTGAGTGTTATTGTATTTGAAGCTGTTAAAGGAGTTCCTTTAATGTATTGCCCTTTAACCTCTACACTAGAGCAATTCAGTGAATAATCGGCTACTTTCGAATTCACTTCTATTTGAGGTTCACAACCTAGTGCGAAGATTACACCAGTGAAAATAAGCTTATCTATTTGTGCATTAATAGGAGTACCTTGGCATGGAAGCTCTACTGTCATCCAGCCCTCACTCATTGCGACACCCGAGATATAAAAACTGTAACCATTTCCTGTAGTTGCACTAATAGAAAAAGCTCCTGTCTTTTTTACATTCAGATGTATTGCCAGATAGTTTGTAGAATTGGGAGCCGTTCCCTGCACATAGACCCCATTAATCTCTATGTCTGAACAACTCAGAGGATCGAATATTGCATTTCCCATCTTATCTTGGAAATTATTCCACTGTTGTCCATCCCACTGATTTAGTCCCGGATATAAATCCTTTTCATTATCGTCAGTCAGATTGTACACATACAAGCCCCGGTGTTCTATCTTTGCAGCTTTATAGTCTGCGGCGGTCGTATCTCCGGCATAAAAAGGTAATAATTGATACTTATTTTCCAACCGAACCCTTGGCAACATAAAGCCCCCCTTCTTGGCTGTGATGTCTCCGGGAGTCGAGTTACTTTTTTCTAAATCCTTAACTTGAAGAGTTGCATATTGTTCAGATTTCTCGCCCACACCTATTGTCACCTGAGCGTTTGTAATTTGAGAAAAGCCTAATATCAGGAAAATGAATAACACCATGCGATAGGTTATTATCCCCCTGTACTTTTGTTTAAAGTTTGATTGTTTCATGTAGTTTAATTTTAATTTGTATTTGATACTATTCATATATCGTTATTCCCTGCTTGTCTTTTAAGTTTGCTTTTTTATATTGATAAATGATTTGGAAAATTGTTATCTTGTTTTAAAGCTATCAGCCAAACGAGTCCAATAGACACAATATTCTTACGCATGTAAATTTGATTACACTATGATTTATAGTTGCAAATATTATATGATTAAGTAAATAAATTTGGAGATGTATAATTTTGTAAAAACAGGATCTTATCCTAGCATCTGTAAAACATAAAGACCAACGACTTACGGTATCTAGAAGTAAAACAGCAAAATACCGTAAGCCTTGTATCAGTAGTCCTAATTATTTAAAGATTCTTTGAGAAGCAATTTATATTTTTAAGAATATCAGCATTATCTATCGAAATATTAATATGTTGATCCCTTTTACCCCACACTGCCTTCAAGACTGATCTGCAATAGTTTTTGCGCTTCAACAGCAAATTCCATCGGAAGATTTTGCATCACCTCTTTAGCATAGCCATTTACGATAAGCCCTACAGCTTCTTCGGTACCTATACCACGCTGATTACAATAAAGAATCTGATCTTCACTAATTTTAGAAGTAGTAGCCTCATGTTCAATGATAGCTCCCGGATTCGCTATATCTGAATAAGGGAATGTATGTGCACCACACTTATCACCAAGCAATAAACTGTCACATTGGGAATGATTGCGCGCACCTTCTGCCTTTGGTGAAACTTTAACCAAGCCTCTATATATATTTTGACTAAGTCCTGCTGATATTCCTTTAGATACGATACGGCTCTTTGTGTTTTTGCCGAGGTGTATCATCTTAGTACCTGTATCAGCCTGCTGATAATGGTTGGTTACCGCAACAGAATAAAACTCACCGATAGAGTCATCTCCGGCAAGGATACATGATGGGTATTTCCATGTAATAGCAGAACCGGTCTCTACTTGTGTCCAAGAGATCTTAGAACCCTTTCCTTTACATATACCACGCTTAGTAACGAAGTTATAAATTCCTCCCTTACCATCTTTATCTCCCGGGTACCAGTTCTGTACAGTCGAATATTTCACTTCTGCATAGTCGAGAGCTATGATTTCTACAATAGCAGCGTGCAACTGATTTTCGTCACGCATAGGAGCAGTACAACCCTCAAGGTAGCTAACGTATGAGTTATCTTCGGCAACGATCAATGTACGCTCAAACTGCCCTGTATTAGCCGCATTGATACGGAAATATGTAGACAACTCCATCGGGCAACGTACACCTTTAGGAATATACACAAAAGAACCGTCGCTGAATACGGCAGAGTTAAGTGCTGCGAAGAAATTATCTCTATATGGAACTACAGACCCAAGGTATTTTTTCACCAATTCGGGGTGCTCTTGCACGGCTTCACTGAAAGCACAAAATATAATACCCTTTTCGGCCAACACTTCCTTAAATGTAGTTTTTACGGAAACACTATCTACAACTGCATCCACAGCCATAGTTTGCACACCGGCTAATATTTCGCGTTCATGAAGCGGAACTCCGAGTTTATCAAATGTTTTCAACAATTCAGGGTCTACCTCATCGAGGCTTTTAGGCCCGTCTTTTTTCTTTGGAGCTGCATAGTAACTGATGCTCTGATAATCGATCTCCGGAATTTCCAGATGCGCCCATTCCGGCGTCTTCATTGTAAGCCAATGACGATATGCTTTAAGTCGGTATTCGAGCAACCAGTCCGGCTCATTTTTTTTCGCTGAAATCAGACGTACAACATCTTCGTTGAGTCCGATCGGAATAACCTCAGTTTCAATATCCGTTACAAAACCGTATTTGTAATCTCCGGTGGTAACGTCTTCTAAAATTTTATCTTGAGTTTCTTGCATGATTAATTTTATTTTAGCGAATAGCGGTAGGCTATAGGCTGTTAAAGTCAATTATTGGTTGTAAGCAGAATGCTTATTGCCAGTTTGCAAAGATATTACATTCTATTCATAAATTATACATATATAAATATTTTGCATCACTGATAGAACACATAGAACGGGCTTTTGTTTAGTTTTTTCCTTTTTATAACAGTAGGACTAACCGGTACAACATAAATAGTCGGCTCTCCTGATATCCCATCAGAAGAGCCGACACGCTTCAAATCCAAATTGATCTTAATAGTGTTATGAATTTTTAAGAACGTTTATAATATTCCCTTGTCTGAATCTGAGTTCTCCAAGCTCTTTTTCCCTGCTTCATGTTTTCTACCGAACGATACGTTCCATGAAAAGCGCAAATAAAGCATGTGACCGTTCTCTTTTATATACGACCATGAAGTCGATGGCTTAATATTGGACACGTTACGACTTCCTGCACTCCAGTAATCCTTAAACGGATATGACATCCCAAGCGAAAGTTGCGCTTCTTTGTACTTATATCCGGCTTCTATATAGTTCCAGTCTTCACCATACCAGATAGTTTCGCCCCACAACTCTTTATATCTGGTATACATCCCCATTGTCAATAAACAGTTTTTATATATAAGGTTTGAACGAGCTCCGCCATGCATAAAATTGTGTACATGTGTATTACCATAATTGGACTTAAATATATCCCGATGCACTCCAAACCACCCGGTAACAGTCCATATATCTTTAATAAGCCTCAAAGTAACATCTCCATTTAAGAATAAGTAATGTTCTCCCTTATGATTATCCGAAAAGCTTATCACTTTATTCCCTTCTATACTAAATGCGTCTACTATAAGCTTATCAAAATACATATAACCGATAACTGTACTTATATCAAATATTCCTTTATTGTAACTTAAAGTCAATCTGTTGTTATAGAGATTATATGGTTTTAGGTTAGGATTTCCCCTACTTATCTGATAAGTATCGGTTTGTTGTTCCACTCCACTTAGTTGTCCCAAGGAAGGAGTCCGTGTATTCACTATAAATGAATATTTCAACGAAAAATTATCATTTAATGGATAACTAAGTTGAACGGAAGGGCGGAAGGTATAATAGGTAGCATCCTTCTTACCTTCTTTGAAAAACAGACGAGTTCCACCTATGCCGATAGTGTAGCCTAACTTTTTAGCTATTTTACCCTGTATCTGAGCATACAAATAAGATTCAGCGTTCTTCATTTTAGTAATAGTATTTGCTCCGCCCTCATACGTATTATCAGCAAAACCTTGTGTATGTTTTATACCCGAGGAGAAGGATAGATTTTCGAACTGCTTTTCATATACTGCTTCACCGATAAGAGAGTATTTATTACCGTCTATTTTATTAAAAATATCGGAAAGCACTTCGCCATCTTCAGTTTCTTTGTATCTACGGTCACTATTGGAACCGATGTATGTCCCCACCAGATTTACAGCAAGTGATTGCTTATTCTTCAATTCTCGTTTGAAGTATATATCAAGTACAGGAGTATATTCATTCCCTTTATTTCTTGAAGAGGAAAGTGTCTTATTTAGACTATTGGAATATAATATATTTTGTGCACTTTGATTTTTATAATTATAGAACTGATTCTTAAACAGCACATTAAACACATACTTATCAGGAGACGTAAGATTGTATGATAGATTCAAATATTGATATTGATAATCCATAGGAGCATAAATACCTTTCTGTTCTCTGGTGATCGGATTGTTCGGAAAATTCAGAGTCTCTGTTTGATCAGACCACCGTTTGTCATAGCTTCTATAATTGATAAAATAATTGAGTCCGAATTCTGAGGCTTTATAATTTGTCTTGAAAGTTAGATTATCATTTCCAAACCCTACATATGGAGAATTCCGTCCGTCAGCAAACACATAACCTCCATAATTTTTCTGTCGGTCAACGATCAGATTTAATACAGCACCCACATTCTCATTTCCAAAACGCACTCCGGGATCTTCAAAAAACTCGACACGAAGAATGTCTTGTGATCTTAAAGCTGCAACTTCTTGTACAGAAGCCCTGACTCCATTGATGCGGAGTTGAACTTCTTGGTTACTAATTTTTATAGTCCTGTTTACAGCATCTATATTCAATCGGGGTATTGCCATATTGCTAAGCAAGTCGAATGCACTCACAGATGTTTTTACCTGCATAGAGTCGGGCATAAGTATTTGACGATCTATTTTATTTATTATCCGATTCCCTGTTACAACGACTTCTCCAAGTGCTTTCGCATCTTCCTGTATTTCTATATCACCTAAATCGATATGCGTTGTAAGATTATTAATCTTGATAAATGTTGTACGATAGCCCATGTAAGAGGCCTTGAGGATGTAATCTTGTTTTTGAAACTGCCCCGCAATCAAGAACAAACCGGTAGTGTCTGTTTGAGATCCGGTGATATATGTGGAATCGACTTTAAGCAATACTGTTGTAGCAAACTCAATAGGCTGTTTTGTTTTCAGATCTACAATACGCCCTTTTATATCTATCGCACTTACCGAGATGCTGACGATAATAAGTAAAAGTAAGGATAATATAGCTTTCATTCTTTTTGTTTAATTATTTATACTATTTTACACGAAATGAAAAGCCATAGTGTTACAACAGATTTCCTTTAATTTGAAAATATTGTCATTTTCGATCTTTTTGATTTCTATATAATTTTAATACCCAGCGATTTTTACATATAAAAAAAATGGCTGTGATGTTTCCTCACAGCCATTATATATATCAGAAGTTGTTAATTAACTTTTAAAGTTAATAGCAGCCTGTGCTGCCGCTAGGCGTGCAATTGGAACACGATATGGTGAGCAGCTCACATAGTTCAATCCTACACAATGGCAGAATTCGATAGAAGATGGTTCACCGCCATGCTCACCACAAATACCGACTTTCATTCCCGGACGGGTTTGACGGCCTTTAGTCACAGCAGATTGTACAAGTTGTCCGACACCTTCCCTATCTATAGCCTGGAATGGATCTATTTTTAGAATACCTTTCTCTAGGTAAATAGGTAAGAATTTACCCACATCGTCTCGTGAGAACCCAAATGTCATCTGAGTGAGGTCGTTTGTTCCCAAAGAGAAGAATTCAGCAGATTCGGCGAGTTTATCAGCTGTAATAGCGGCACGAGGCGTTTCCACCATTGTTCCTACTTCAAAATCGATTCTATCTCCTAGTTCGGCAAATACCTTTTCAGCAGTACTGCGAATGATGTCTTCCTGGAATTTCATTTCAGTCAACGACGTAGTCAATGGCACCATGATTTCAGGATGTGTTTTTATTCCTTTTTTCTTCAGTTTCAGAGCAGCTTGCAGAATTGCTCTTGTCTGCATTTCAGTAATTTCAGGATAAGTATTTGCAAGACGACAACCACGGTGTCCGAGCATCGGATTCATTTCTTGCAATGATGAAATCTTTTGTTTTATCTTACTTTCAGAAATTTGCATTGCCTCTACCATTTCCTCCAAACCCTTCATATCATGAGGCAAGAATTCATGCAACGGTGGGTCCAGTAAACGAACTGTTACAGGAAGTCCTTCCATAGCTGCGAATATGCCTTCAAAGTCTTCTTGCTGGAGAGGAAGCAGCTTTTTTAATGCTTTTTTACGTTCTTCTACATTGTCTGCCAAAATCATTTCACGCATGGCAATGATCTTATCTCCTTCGAAGAACATGTGCTCTGTACGGCATAAACCAATTCCTACAGCTCCAAAGTTGTGGGCAACAGAAGCATCGTGTGGAGTATCGGCATTCGCTCTCACTTTCAGGCGGGAATATTTGTCTGTAAGCTTCATCATTTCGGCAAAGTCAGCACTCAATTCGGCGTCTTTTGTTCCTACCTTACCATCATAGACTTCTCCTGTAGAGCCATTGATAGAGATCCAATCA
Source organism: Dysgonomonas sp. UBA7630 (assembly GCF_002483985.1). Lineage (NCBI taxonomy): Bacteria > Pseudomonadati > Bacteroidota > Bacteroidia > Bacteroidales > Dysgonomonadaceae > Dysgonomonas > Dysgonomonas sp. UBA7630. Next base: position 42,831 of record NZ_DLIY01000001.1, on the reverse strand, counting down.
CCTTCACGATACTCACGATCATCAATCATCAGAGAACGTCTCTTATAATTGATACGGAGATCAGACACACCGGACACGCAACATTTACCCATACCACGAGCAACAACGGCAGCGTGAGACGTCATCCCTCCGCGAGCCGTAAGGATACCTTCGGCAACAGCCATACCCTTTAGATCTTCGGCGGCAGTTTCTATTCTGACAAGGATAACTTTTTTATTCTTATGATGACTTGTTTGCCATTCAGCATCATCGGCAAAGAAAACGATTTGTCCTGTGGCTGCACCCGGAGACGCAGGAAGTCCCTTAGCAATAACTGTAGCAGCTTTTAACGCCTTAGGCTCGAATACAGGATGAAGCAATTCATCTATCTTCTGAGGTTCAACACGCAACAAAGCTTCTTCTTCGGATATCGNNAACCTTCGTTCAACATATCCATGGCGATTTTTACGGCAGCAGCACCTGTTCGTTTTCCACTACGTGTCTGAAGCAACCATAGCTTGTTGTCTTGTATTGTAAACTCAAGGTCTTGCATGTCTTTATAATGCAATTCAAGCTTTTTCTGAATTTCATTCAGACTCTTGTAAGCTTCAGGCATTACTTCCTCCAGAGACAATCCTCTTTGCTTTCTTTCTTCTTCAGTGATGCCCTGTTGTCTTGCCCAGTCATAAGAACCCTGTAAGGTAATCTGTTGAGGAGTACGTGTACCGGCAACCACATCTTCACCTTGTGCATTGATAAGGAACTCACCATTAAACCGGGCTTCTCCTGTAGCAGCATTACGAGTAAATGCTACTCCCGAACCGGAGTTATCATTCATATTACCGAATACCATTGCCTGCACATTAACAGCGGTACCCCACTCGGCTGGAATATTATTCAGTTTGCGATAAAAGATAGCACGTTCGTTCATCCAGCTTTCAAATACAGCCATGATGGCATTCCAAAGTTGTACCCATGGATCTGTTGGAAAGTCTTGTCCGGTCTTTTCTTTTATTATTTTTTTGAAACGTACAACAAGCTCCTTCAAATCTTCTGTTCCAAATTCTGAATCTTGTTTTATACCTTTCTTTTCTTTCAGTTCATCTATAATTTCTTCAAAAACATCTTCATCATCCTTTTCTACAGGTTTCAAACCCATTACCACATCACCGTACATTTGTATGAAACGACGATATGAATCCCAAGCAAAGCGAGGAGTCTGTGTCTTACGCGCAATGGCTTCTACGGCTTTTTCGTTTAATCCTAGGTTTAAGATTGTATCCATCATCCCCGGCATGGAAGCTCTTGCTCCCGAACGAACCGAAACGAGAAGAGGGTTTTCATCATCACCAAATTTTGGTCCTCCCACAACACGCTCGATATGATGTATTGCTTCTTTCACCTCATTTGTAAGAAGTTTAATAACATTTTCTTTACCTTCCTTGTAAAATAAATTGCACACTTCTGTAGTGATTGTAAATCCCGGAGGCACAGGTATCCCCATTAGACTCATTTCTGCCAAATTAGCACCTTTTCCTCCTAGTAACTCCTTCATTTTCGCGTTTCCCTCGGTAACTGTACCGCCAAAGACATAAACAGACTTTCCACTCATACTGTAACGATTTTAAAAGGTTAGATAATAGTATTTAACATGTTCATGATATTCGTATAGTGCAAAAATCGACTGACTATCTGTTACAATCAATCGATTTCAATATTATGAAAAAATAACCGGATAACAAAGTATTTTAGAGTAATTTAATATGGTTATAAAACATAATAATCCCGACAAGACACCTTGCCGGGATTACATGAAAATATTATTTTTTGTAAGCGAAACCTCGCTTTTTAACAAATATACACTATCCTATAACATGCATTGCATCCAACACTAATTTTAGAAGGAATAATACTGCAATGACGTACACTGTAACAGATACATCTTTTGATTTTCCGCAAAAAACTTTGATAAACGCAAAGCTTAACATACCGAAAACAATACCTTCTGCTATACTGTATGTAAAAGGCATAAACACGATGGTAAGGAATGCCGGCAAGCCTTCGCTCATGTCGCTGAAATTGATCTTAGCAACAGACGAAATCATAAACAAACCAACAATAATCAAAGCCGGTGAAGTTGCAGCAGCGGGAACCATCAGGAATAATGGTGCAAAAAATAGAGCTAAGATGAAAAACAACGCTGTACTTACAGAGGTAAGTCCGGTACGACCGCCCGATGCTACACCCGATGCACTTTCTACATACGCAGTAACTGTACTTGTACCAAGTATAGAACCCACAGTAGTACCTAGAGCATCAGAGAACAGGGCTTTCTTCATTTGAGGGAAATTTCCGTCTTCATCTGCAAGTCCTGCTTTTGAGACCACACCGATCAATGTTCCTACTGTATCGAATAGGTTTACAAACAACAAGGTGAATACAACGATAACCATGTTGACAGACAAAATATGATCCCACTCAAACTGAGCAAAGATAGGAGCGATAGATGGAGGTGTATCAATCACATTTCCTTCGGGTAATTTAACATCTCCCAAAATAAGACCAAATATAGTTGCTACAACGATCCCTATCAGAATAGAACCATTTACATTTCTTACAAATAGTACAGCTGTAACAAATAGCCCTAAAAAGGCAATCCATATACTGTGTTGAGAAAAATCTCCTAATGCAACCAATGTAGCAGGACTTGACACTACGATTCCTGCGTTTTTCAACCCAATCAGTGTTATAAACAGCCCAATACCGACAGGTATTGCATCCTTCAATACTTTTGGGATACTTTTTACGATTAGTTCACGAACATTGAAGAACGTAAGTAGTATAAATATAATCCCTTCAATAAATACTGCTGTAAGTGCAAATTGCCAAGAATATCCCATTACACCGCATATTGTGAATGCAAAAAATGCGTTCAATCCCATTCCGGGAGCTTGTGCAATTGGCAATTTAGCATATAATGCCATCATAAGGGTGGCGAAAATAGTTGCCAAGGCTGTAGCAGTAAACAACGCATCTTTATCCATCCCTGTAGTAGACAATATACTTGGGTTTACAATCAGGATATAAGACATAGTAAGGAAAGTGATAAGACCCGCAAGAAACTCTTTGCGTATAGTCGTATTATTTTCCGAAAGCTTAAATGTTTTTTCTAGTAAGTTTTTCATATTCTATTAATGATCAAAAGTTCCACTTAGCAGCAATAGTCGGATTTATATATGCTTTATCTTTAGCTATCAAGAAATTATTGCTTATCTCTATTTCGGTACCTAAGGACAAGTTCGAATTAACATTATACCAGAATTGCGGTTCTGTAAGCAGAATTATTCTTTTACCACCTCGGTCTACTCCGTGAACCGGATTTTTATCCTGAGTCCAAACATCAAGGAATCCACATACAGTGAATTTATTATCAAAGAGATTAGCTCCCCATGTTACTGTCCACTGAACATCGTTACTTACTCTCTCAAAAGCATTGTATTTATACACTAAATAAGTTCCAAGATTTACCCCTTTAATATTTGTAGCATAAGATGCTCCGGCTAAGTAGGCATTTGCGATAGAAAAACCAAAGTTGTTAGCATTTCCTACTCCACCATTAAACTCTAAGTGGGCCATGATCGGGCTTTTTCCCAACTTCAGGTCGCGGGCAATTTCAAGGTACATAGTTCCTATATTTCCTCTGCTTTGGTTGAAATCCAAATCGACAAACATGAAAGTAGAACCCCATTTGTCAGGTTTGAACATCTCAAAGGTTGCAGTAAAATAGTTTTTTCCAGAAATCTTGTCTCCATGTAGGGCATGACGTGGATCGAAATGTAACTGAAGATTCTGTGCCGAAACATAGAATGAAGCCATTAATACGATTAATGTGAATAGTACCTTTTTTGCCATATTATTAGAATTTATTATTAAAAATGCAAAAATAAGTAAAAAAAAGAATTAAATATTTGTCGAAGGAGATTTAACAATCGTTTTTTTTCAACAATATGTAGAATCCTTTCCCAGCTTCGTTTTTTAGTTTTAAAATAAATTATGAGTAAATTTTTATTTTTTATTTTGAAATATAAAAAAATGTCATACCTTTGCACCGCAATCACAGAAAACGGGATGTAGCGCAGTCCGGTTAGCGCACCTGCTTTGGGAGCAGGGGGTCCCAGGTTCGAATCCTGGTATCCCGACGAAATGAGAAATTTATAGAATAAAAAAAGTCACTGGTTTAGTGACTTTTTTTGTTTTATACGGATTCACTGAAATTTGTCTTGTGCTTATACTATTCGTTAAAATGGATCATGCCGTATTCTTGTGGACTAGGCATAAATATTTGTAAGTCTAAATAAAAAGTAGGGAATATTCTTCACCCCTCTCAGTGTAGCCCTGAAGGCTTTTATTTTGGCATTGAAACTTTCAGCTGCAGCATTAGTTGAGCGGTTTGTGAAAAAGTTAAGTATTGTTCTGTAATGATTTCCGATGGTTCTTTTTACGGTTTTGAACTGCTCAAAACCAGTTTCTTCCACTTTCCTAAACCAATGAGCCAAGCGGGTAAAAGCAAGCGTTCTATCTTTTGTGGTGTGGTAAATATGCCTTAATCCCATTGTCAGTTTATAGGCATCTTCCAATTGCGGATAGTACTTAAACAATACCTCTGCTCTGAATCGTTGATTAGGTGTCCATTTGTTCTCTGTTTTAAATAAAAGATAGCGGCTTCTTATAAGTAGCTGAGCTCTGGTATCGCCATTGTCAAAGATAGTTGGAGTATATGCTAACTTGCTTTGTTTAGCCAATTCCCGTTCTTTGTTCTCTAAATCAAGAGCCTGCCATCGAAAGGCTATACGCATATCCTGAAGAGCTTCACTAGCCAGTTTTTGAACATGAAAGCGGTCTGTGACAATGGCAGCTTTTGGAAAGCTTTTACGAACAATCAATTCCATATTGGCAGCCATATCTAAAGTTACTTCCTGTACTTTATTACGAAGTCTTTCTTCTATCTGTTTGAGAACACCGATAACATCTTCTGCTTTTGTACCCTTGACAATAGCTACTAATGCTCCTTTTTTACCTTTTGCTGCTTTGTTGGTAATAATGGTATATAGTTCGTCGTAAGTCAGGGCAGTTTCGTCTATACTTAGATGTGATCCAATGTTTTGGGGAAACACGAGCCATTTGTCAGCATGCTCACGTTCAGACCACTGATCAAAGCCTGATAAATGACAACGATACCATTCTTCAAGCTTTTTACCGTTAATGTTGAAGAATTTGCCTAAGGTAGAACAACTTACTGGTTCTGTATCAAGATAATCCTTTTAAAAAAAGCAGCAAACTCTGCTGTTAAATGAGTACCACCTGCAATTACTGACCAATCTCGCATATAAGGATTACCTGATAACTTATTCTGCCAGCGACGACGACGTACACGTAGAATTAAGCTTTTGCCTCGAAGGGGAAAGTCGTGAATATCGGTTGAAGGATAAAAGCCTTTGGATATAAACAGATTGTCTTTATTCTCTTGGGATGATAATACTTTTTCATCTAAATGAAGCATAATGACTTTTTCTAACGTATTAACTTCAACTACTTCAAAGTAATTCAACAACCCTTCGGGTAACAATAATTCATAGCCGCTTTGCATGATACAAAACTAGATAAAAAATTAATCCTCCACAAGAATACGGCATGATCCGTTAAAATTTGCTTTTATCTGGATAAAAGTTCTCCCAAATAACTAAAAGGGAGGCCTATAGACTAGCGAATTCAACAATAATTTACCTTATCCTATTTCGCATAGAATTTTGAAATTCACATCATCATGTTGAAAAACATTCATACTTTCATAAAATAAAAAGAAGAAAATATAGTTATTTCAGGTATGACTTAACCTTTTTCATAAAGCCTTTCTGATCTTCTATTGTTTCAATCTCTGTATACCTATTGAACGTTGACACATAATCAACAAATATTTTCTTTATCTTTTTATTCAAATCCCTCATATTATTGAACTTTCCAACATTAATTTTAGCCAAAAAATCGATATATAAATTATCATCTAGTTTATCTTCAAATTCTAAATTAAATTTACGAACAATACTTTTTACTCTAAATTCTACAAATTTTCTTTTGTCTTCATCATATAGTAAAGTAAATAATCCTTTATAATCGAACCTCGAACGTAATTCTGGTGAAATAGTTTTTTGAAAATTTTCCTTACTAATATTGGATGTAAAAACTATAATAAACCCATTAATATCAATTTCATCAGCAAGCGAACTTATTATTTTACCACTTTCTAATACATCTAAAAAATAATTGAATAATGTTGCATTTGATTTTTCAAATTCATCAATTAAAATTATGCCTATATCCGTATCTCGCACTCTTATAAATATTTCACCATCATCACTGCCAATATACCCCCTTGCACTGCCGATCAACGAACTCAATGAGAACTCACTACTATAATTTCCAAAATTAACTTTTGCTAATTTACGTTTGCCACCTAAGCATTTATAAATTGTTCTTGCCACCTCTGTTTTTCCAACACCTGACTCTCCCATTAAAAATAAAGACAAGACTTTGTGTTCACCTAATTTATTGAAAACAATAAAGTTATTTACAAGCTCCTCAAAGTCGTCTTTAAATTTCTCATGACCATATAAACTGCTTCTAAAATCTTTTAAGAAAGCATAGAGCTCATTTTCTTGCAAATCAATTATCTTTTTATGCTTTGATTTAGATGCTTTAGTTTTATGTTTTAATGTATCATCCGGCTCTTTGTTATTTTCTACTATCTCGACATTCTTAAAATTAAGAAAACTATACCTTAGTCCATATTTCAGTGTCTCTTCATGCTTCTTGTCTGCTATAAATATAGTTTCGAAATCCATAAACTTTTTTATAAGCTGTTCCCCTAAAGGCTGAACATCATTATAGCCAGCGGCTAATGCGGAAATGTCTATAATTTGACTTTTATAATCAAATTGTTCAAAAAAATCATCATTACTCAAGTTAATTAGAAAGTCACTTATACTTATTATAGCATATCCTTCATTTTGCTTTTGTTCTTGATATATATAAAAATTCTCTCGCTCAAAAAACAGAAGTTCTTTTTTCATACCTAATTATTGGTAATATTTACATTTTGAATAATAGCTAACAAATCGATATAATGATAGTCTTTTCCATCACCAGAACTGACAAAAAAGTTCATATCAGAGGACTGACAAGGATATTGACTCTCTTGAATTTCATCATCCTCTGTATTTGATTTTTCTTTTGAAATTTTTTTTAAGTTACTCACTTCTTGTAAGAATTGGAAAGAATTTTTTAGATTATCTATTTTAATTTTTCCCTTATACAACCCAACAATAGAGACTTTCCCAACAAAGAGATCATCGATACTATACGAACTTTCAAATTCATTTTCAAAAGTCATGGGTATTTTAATTAAAATATTATCTGAACTATCAAAAACAGAACCTTTTATCTTATACGCGTAATCTTTAAAAATAGAGTTGAATAAACTTGTAAAATCAACACCATTTGCTCCTGGCAACCCCATATCTTTAAAAGCTCCACTTCCAAAGAGTTTTATTGTTCTTAGTTCCGCTTCGTTTTCTAATGACAATTTGACATCTTCAAGCATTATAAGCTCACCTTCTTTAATAGTATTAAATGAACTAAGAATAGTACTTTTTTCAACAACCTCATTTAGTATGACAGACTTAGTGGTTTTTATCTCAAAACTTTCAAGCACTTTCTTTGAATCTTCATTTTTCGTTTTTCGGCCTCCTTCTCCCCCTATATCAAAAATATCAAGAATCTTTAAACCAGCTTTTGCTTTCAAATCAGTCTCTTTCACCCCTTGTTCTTCTTGGCTTATTTCCCTTGCCTTAGCAATAATATTGCTTAACATCATTTTTATTTCATAAACTTTTGGCAAATTGATATAGTAAATATTGAATATCATGTTTCTTTTTTATTTATTTTTTACCTCTCCCCATACTCTCCAATCTTCCCCTCTCAAATCTCCTTTTGTAAGCACAAACCGAAGATTGTAGTGGGCTTCATTATTATTTTCTTACTATTCAAAGATATATAAAAAATGAAATCCGATATTAACAATTATAAACTATTTTTTATCATCCCATCATCCCGACCAGAGGGGAGAATATTATTTGATGCTTTGCAGAAGAATAACACTAGCAGATACAGACCAATTCCTATAATTACAACAGCTTAGTTAGAGAACGTTAATTCGTACAGCAAGAAAGTTTCTATTCTAACTTTTTCTCTTTTTTACACTAAATCTGTGTATTTTTGCATCCACAACAACAAAGATATGATAAGTAAGCAACACAAAGATATTGCCCAATGGTCTATGCAACTGGCTCTGGCTAATGGATGCCAAGGAGCTCGGGTTTCAGTAATCACGGCAAACAACAACTCTTTCGAATACAGAAACACTCAATTAGATAAACTTCACCAAAGCAGTGAAAACAAACTCTATATAGAATTATTTATAGATGGCAGATACGGCTCATTTTCTACCAATCGGATAGAAAAAGCAGGATTAGAGTCTTTTATAAAAGAAGGTATCACGTCTACTAAATATTTATCAGAAGACCCCTTTCGCCAACTGCCCGACACGCAAAGATATTTCAGAGGAGACGAAACTGATTTAGACCTCTGTGACGGAAGCTTTGAGTCCATTCCAACAAATGAGAAGTTAAATCTTATAAAGCAGTCTGTAGACGAAATACATGGTAGCGACAATCGTATAATCTCTGTCACCTCGGCATACGACGATGGCGTAGGAGCAGAATATATGATTGCCAGTAATGGATTTGAAGCCGAATGTGTAGACTCAGCGTTCAACCTGATGGTAGAAGTATCACTGAAAACGGATGGTGACGCTCGTGCCGAATCCTTCTGGTACGACAGTGCTGTATATTGGGAAGATCTGAAAAAAAGTGGGATAGCAAAAATTGCATTCAACAGAGCATTACGCAAGATCGGGCAACAAAAGATAAAATCGGGCAAATATGACATGCTGTTAGACAATACTACTTCGTCGCGCATATTATCTCCGCTTATCAGCGCAATGTACGGGACAGCACTTCAACAGAAAAACTCTTTTCTATTGAACAAAATGGGAGAAAAGATAACGGCTGATATCTTTACCCTTTACGATACACCACATCTAAAACGTTCCTTTGGTGCTCGATGGTTTGATGGTGAAGGCGTAGAAACAAAGGATAGAACGATTATAGAGAAAGGTATGCTGCAAAATTATTTTATAGACACATACAATTCTCTGAAAATGGGAGTAGCACCTACCATATCTTCCCCGTCTATTCTTCAAATGTCTTTGGGAGAAAGAAACTTTGATGCCATTTTGGCATCTGTACAGAAAGGTATATGGGTCACCAACTTCAACGGCGGTAACAGCAACCCTACCACCGGAGATTTTTCGTTTGGCATAGAGGGCTTCTTGATCGAAAATGGAAAGATTTCTACTCCTTTAGGAGAAATGAACATAACCGGAAATATGCTGTCCCTTTGGGATAGCCTTACAGAAGAGGGAAACGATCCCCGTGAGACTTCCTCTTGGCGCATTCCATCGCTTTTATTCAACAATGTAAACTTTAGCGGATTATAAATATGAAACCGTTCCATATCCTAGTTCTATTATTATTACTCCCTATATGTATATTTTCTCAAGCTCCTGCTACCGAAATACGTGCCGTTTGGCTAACAACAAACTGGGGTCTCGACTGGCCTACCCAGCATACCAGCGTTAAGGCTCAGAAAGAACAATTAAAAAAAATTCTGGATAAATTACAGGAAGCGAATTTCAACACTGTCCTCTTTCAGGCAAGAGCACAAGGTTATGTTTTTTATCGCTCCAAGATAGAACCTCTCAGCTCATATTTCAATCATGAAGACAATTTCGACCCGTTGGCCTTCGCTATAGAAGAATGTCACAAGAGAGGGATGGAATGCCATGCATGGGTTATAGCCTACCCTATGGACAAAGCCACAGTGCGATATAAAGGCAAAGGAAGGCGAAGAAAAGCCACCGTTGTGCAAAACAAACTATCATATTATAAGGCTATAGGAGAAAGGTGGTATCTCGACCCCGGAATGCCAGAAACACGCAATCTGATAGTATCGATAGTGAAGGAGATCGTTCAGAATTATGATGTAGATGGCATTCATTTCGATTATATCCGCTATCCGAGCAACTCCCGCAAATTTCCCGATGACGATACCTACCGAAAATATGGAAACGGGATGAATCTATACGATTGGCGTAGGGAAAACATCAACAAGCTGATCAGTGAAGCATACGATACGGTAAAGGCTCTAAAAAAATGGGTACAAGTGAGTAGCTCTCCTTTAGGCAGATACAAAGTTCTGCCGGAGGTTTCACCCAACGATGGATGGACAGCTTATGAAACAGTGTTTCAGGATGCAGGACATTGGCTAAAAAGTGGAAAACACGACCTACTTTTCCCAATGATGTATTACCGTGATCATTATTTCTATCCGTTCCTTAACGACTGGATTGCAAATAGTAGCGGAAGGCTTATTGCTCCGGGACTGGGTGTTTATCAGATGGATGAATTAAAGTGGCCGCTACAAGATATTACGAACCAGATGCAATACATTCGGGATAAAAAGATCCCCGGAGCAGCATATTTCAGAACAGCGAATGTTCTCAGCAATCTGAAAGGGGTTTTAGATTCTATACACACCTACTACCCTACTCCGGCGAAGCTACCGCCATTGACATGGCTAAACAACATTGCGCCGAATTCTCCAACTGATCTACAAGTCTTTAAAGACAAAGACAACAAGCTAAACATTAAATGGAATCCGCCGACAGCAGATGGAGATTACACATATACCGTGTATGTATCTGACAAAGAACCCGTGGACACCAACAATGCAGGTAATATATTATCAACAGGTCTACGAACAAATAGCTATGCTTTTACAATCAAAGAGGGCGATTTTGGGTATTATTATACCGTAACAGCTTCAGACAGATACCATAATGAGAGCACGGTTACCTTTCCTGCATTTTTCTCTCATTCAGCAAATGAGCAATAGACAGCCATCAGGTGAGTTTTGACTTCAGTCATAATTTATAAGGAAATCATAAAAAAAGAAAATCAACAGATTTACAATAAAACTGCTGATTTATATATTTTCAATACAATAATACTATCCCTTATTACGCTATGGAAGTCGGTGGCACTATGGCATCCTTTAATTGATTGATTGTCTTATGAAGAATCGGATGCATGTATTCCCCTGCAATCTCAGCTAAAGGAAATAAAACAAAAGACCTTTCGTGAATATGAGGGTGCGGTAATTTCAAATCTGCAGAATCCAGAATTACATCTTCGTATAACAAGACATCAATATCTATAATCCGGTCGGTATATCTTTCACCCTGAGACTTAACATCTCTCCCCATCTCTTTTTCGATCCATTGAGTAGCCTGCAAGACTTCAATAGGAGTAAGTTTAGTCTGCACTCTGCATGCAGCATTCAAGAACTGATTAGCAGACTCAAAGCCGACAGGCTCGGTAATATAAAAAGCGGAAGTGGCGATCACCTCGCCAATCCGCTCTTCTATATGATCTATTGCATTATCCAGATTTTCTCCTCGGTCTCCCAAGTTGGAGCCAAGTCCGAGATAAACATTATGCTTTTTTTCTTTTTCGAGTATCATCAAATGATAAGCATTGCGTCTCCGTAAGTTCCGAATTTATATTTTTCCTTTACAGCGATTTCATATATATCCATTATACGGTCATACCCGCCAAATGCTGCAGTCATCATCAATAATGTAGACTGAGGCAAATGAAAATTAGTAACCATAGAGTCGGCTATACCAAAATCATACGGAGGGAAAATAAACTTATTTGTCCACCCTTCATTTGTTTTCAGGTAACCATCTGTACTCACTATTGTTTCTACAGCTCTCATCACCGAAGTCCCAACGGCACATACTCTACGACCTTCATCTTTTGCTTTGTTGACGATATCTGTCGCTTCCTGAGTAATAAGCAATTGCTCCGAGTCCATTTTATGCTTTGTAAGATCTTCTACGTCAATATCTCTATAATTACCCAAGCCCGAGTGCAAAGTTATATATGCAAAATGAACACCTTTAATTTCTAAGCGTTTCATTAACTCACGGCTAAAGTGAAGTCCGGCAGCAGGAGCTACGACAGCACCTTCGTTTTTAGCGAATATAGTCTGATAGCGATCCTTATCCTCGGGTTCTTCACCCCTGTTGAGGTATTTAGGGATTGGAGTTTCACCAAGAGCATAAAGTGCTTTTCTGAACTCTTCGGATGGACCATCATACAAAAAACGAAGCGTACGTCCACGCGAAGTTGTATTATCTATAACTTCGGCAACCATTGAGTCATCGTCACCAAAATACAATTTATTTCCTATACGTATTTTACGCGCAGGATCAACAAGCACATCCCACAAATGGAATTCCTCATTTAACTCACGCAGCAAGAATACCTCTATTGTAGCCCCGGTCTTCTCTTTATTTCCATATAAACGGGCAGGAAAGACTTTCGTATCGTTGAAAACAAAAACATCTTTATCGTCGAAATAGTCAATAATATCCTTAAAACTTTTGTGTTCAATACCCCCGGTTTTACGGTTGACAACCAACAAGCGTGACTCATCCCTGTTCTTTGACGGATGAGTGGCGATCAATTCCTCTGGAAGATCAAATCTGAATTGAGAAAGTTTCATGTTTCTTTATCTAAATTTATTATTTATCAATAATTAGTGCGTCCACAAATTCTTCTATCTGGCTTCCCTCAATACACTGATCAAGAGTAACCTCTCCTATTCGTGTTCGCTCCAGTGCGGTAAGATGTGCACCTGAGCCTAACGCAACTCCAATATCTCGAGCCAAAGCTCTGATGTATGTACCCTTGCTACATACCACTCTAACTTTTATTTCGGGAAAGGAATAGTCGAGAAGCTCAATTTCATCTATAACCAACAACTTTGGTTTCAACTCTACGTCCTGCCCTTCTCTCGCAAATTCGTATGCTCTTTTTCCATCCACCTTACAGGCAGAATATGTTGGCGGCACTTGCTCTATTTCTCCAATAAAATCTTTAAGTTTAGCCTCAACCAGCTCCTGCGTTATATGTTCTACGGGGAAGACTCCATCTACTGCTGTTTCCAAATCAAATGAAGGAGTTGTTTCTCCAATCTTTATCGTTGCAATATATTCTTTAGTCTGATATTGAAACGATTCTATCAACTTTGTCTTTTTCCCTGTACAAACGATCATAACACCCGTAGCCAGCGGGTCTAGAGTGCCGGCATGACCGACTTTTAATTTCTTAATACCCAGCTTGCGGCATAATTTGTTTCTCAATTTGCGCACAAGGGTGAATGATGTCCAATTTAGTGGCTTATTAATATATAAGACCTCTCCTGATATAAAATCCATTATACTGTTAATTCGTGTCCTGCCAGCATAAGGATTAGAATAATTCCTCCAACTACAATTCTATACCAGCCAAAAAGTTTAAATCCATACTTGGTTACAAATCCTATAAAGAATTTGATAGCCAACAGCGCTACTATAAACGCTACTACATTTCCTATTATAAGAACAGTCATATTATCCAATAATATGCTGAAATCAAAATCAAATGCTCCTCCATTGGGTGCTTTTATCAGCTTATACACTTTCCATCCGGTAGCAGCAGCCATTGTAGGAACTGCAAGGAAGAAGGAAAATTCTGCTGCATTTTTTCTACTCAAACCCTGACTCATTCCCCCTACGATGGTAGCCATAGAACGAGACACTCCGGGAATCATAGCTATGCACTGAAAAAAACCAATTATAAAGGCATTCTTATATGTTATTTCTTGAGAGTCTTCTTTCGGCTTATTAAACCATTTGTCTACAAACAGCATCAGAATACCGCCAAGCACCAACATGATAGCTACAACTGTTACACTTTCGAGCAATTCATCTATTTTATCACTAAAGATCAATCCTAAAAAAGCAGCCGGAACAAAACCGATCAGCAACTTCCAATAGAACTCTAATTTATAAAACAAATAGCTGAATATATTTTTAAAATCCGCTCTTAATCTATCATTTCTAAAGCGAAAAAAGCGGTTCCAGTATAAAACAATCACAGACAAAATCGCACCAAATTGTATAATAACAGTGAAAGCCTTTACAAATTCGCTACTTTCAATACCTAAAAGACTTTGAGCAATAATCATATGCCCGGTTGACGATACTGGAAGAAACTCGGTAAGCCCTTCTACAATAGCAATTATAATTGCCTCAAAAATACTCATCGTTATTTATTAGTTTTGTAATTAATCAGTTGTGCTCTTTGTTCTCTTCAGCTAAACTCTTACGACGAGGATACAGTATTCCGACAATCATCAGTAAGAACCCTGCAAGACACACCATTGGAGCCACAACGATTCTCTTGGCACTAAAGATATCCGGTTCAAATCCGCCTTCGATGCTGGAAGATGGCCCTGTCATCAGGATAAACCCAACTATAATAATTACAACCGACACTGCACAAATGATGTAATTTAGCTTGCCAAAAGCAAAATCTTTCTTATCCATATGTTTTAAACGTGATAAAGTTTATTTGTAGTCATTCTTAAATACCTATTCACCGAAAATGCTGTGGCAAAAGCCGCTATAAGTATGCCAAAGATAAGGACAAGCCCATATACAATCAACAATTCGTACATTTTCACAATAGACAGCATATCAGGAATTATGCTTGTAATATAATATATTACTCCCGTAATAGCTAAATTCGCCAAGATAGCAGCAACAACACCACTAATTATCATACGCCACATAAAAGGCCATCTGATAAAAGAGTTTGTCGCACCCACCAATCGCATCGTATTTATTAAAAATCTCTTCGAATATATATTCAGCTGAATAATGCTTCGTATCAGTGTAAACGAAATGAGCACAAGTATCACAGCTAGTATAGCCAATATAGTTCCAATTAAAGAGAGTTTAGAGTTTGCATTTATAATATCACTTTCATTATAAAGGATATTATTTACTATCTGAGCGCCTTTTAGATTATGAACCTTAAGGCTTGCTTCTACTTTTTTTATACTGTCTGGATTGACATAGTCAGACTTTATAAAAACATCGAAATAGGCATGAGCAGGATTATATCCTAACACCTCTTCGGGATCTCGACCAAGATCTTCTACCAGCTGTTTTTTTGCCTCATCTTTGCTGATATAGACGACAGACTTAACATACGGATTTGCATTCAAGTTTTTCTGTATCTTCGTGATAGAAGCATCATCTACATTTCCGGCAAGCTCTATCGATATACCCATATTCTCTTTCAGATACGAACCTATGCCTTTAGCGGTAAATCCTACCAAAAAAGTCAAACCCAAAAGAAAAAGAACAAGAGTTATACTAATCGTAGTAATGACCCCTGTAGTAAATAATGATATCGTTTTATACTGATGCTTATCAGACATATTGTACAAAGACAAATAAGTAGTATTTAGTGAATGAGTACAAAACACCCAAATTCGCTGCAAAGAAACAAAATAAATACATCTTATAGTAGTATTTTTATCTTTTTTAATAAATACTTCTTTGCAATTAAAGAATAAACACTATTAAAACTCCATTTGTTTTGGTTTATTGCTTAATTTAAGACTTTGAAACACTTCCATCAGACTAAGACTATCCTCAACTCTGATAGTCGTTACCTATAACATAATAAAATCACAAAATTCGCCCTGCTAATGACTATACAGGCTCAACATGTAAGCATAGGAATTTTATTTTTTTATATATCGTTAGATTGACATTCAGGGGAGGAAAAATATTTTTTGTTAAAAATAGCCTTATATTTGTGTTTATCATTTATTACAAAAGCTCATATAACTTAATAAAATATCATGCAGACAGAATTAACCAAATCAAAATTGAATCCAACAAACTTCTCCGGGAAAGTAGATGGTAAAGATGTAAAAATGTACGTGCTATCCAACAAGAATGGATTGGAAGCAACCGTCATTAATTACGGAGCAAAAATAGTATCCTTATCTGTACCTGACAAAAACGGCGAACTGACCGATATTGTACTCGGACATAATAATCTGAACGAGTACCTAAACTCTGAAGAACCTTACTTTGGAGCTGTATGCGGACGAACAGGAAACCGTATTGCCAAAGGAAAATTCACGCTTGATGGCATTACATACGAATTGGCAATAAACAATGGACCGAATAACCTACATGGTGGACTGAAAGGCTTTAATGCTGTGGTATGGGATGCAAAACAAACAGATCAACAAACATTGGAGCTGACATATCTATCCAAAGACGGAGAAGAGGGATTTCCGGGCAATCTGAATGTAAAAATGATCTATAAGTTGACAGATGACAATTCGTTTGATATAGACTACGAAGCCACAACAGACAAGGCGACCATTTTGAATCTTACAAATCATTCATATTTCAATCTTTCGGGTGAGGGAGATCCTACTATAAACGATCATATTCTAGTCATGCCTGCCTCTAACTATCTCCCAACGGACAATACTGCTATTCCTTACGGCAAGGCTGAACCTGTAAAAGGAACTCCGTTCGACTTCACTACTCCTCATACCATCGGAGAACGAATTGAAGAAGACTTCGAACAGTTGCATTTCGGGAAAGGCTACGACCATACAATGGTATTGGACAAAAAAGAGGATGAATTGGCCTTAGCAGTAGAATGTTTTTCTCCGAAGTCAGGAATCCAAATGAACATCTCAACTACCGAACCGGGTGTTCAGATATATACAGGTAACTGGATGACAGGAAATTTTGAAGGAAAACACGGACACCGTTATCCGATGGGTGCAGCGGTATGTTTCGAAACTCAACATTTTCCGGATAGTATCAACAAACCGGAGTATCCGAGTGTGGTACTCAGACCCGGAGAAACATTCAAAAGTAAAACTGTACATCGATTTACAATAAAGAAATGAGATAACCTTTATCATTCAAGATGGAGCGAAGAATACATCAATAAAAGATAGCCTTTTCGCTCCATTCTTATTCATAAATTAAATAAGATATTGTTTGGTGGAACACAAACATATAATCTCTTAATTCTGCAATATGAAAACCAAAGCCCCGATCAAAAAAGTAAACATTGTTATTGATTGTGCCGATGCTGGAGTTATGTCCGGGTTTTATAGCAAGATTTTAAACTGGCAGTGCAAGCATCCTCATGCAAATGGTTGGGCAGCTATAACATCTCCCACCGGCATGGTGATAGCTTTTCAGGAGACAGAAAATTATACTCCTCCGGTCTGGCCTTGGCAAAAAGGAAAACAAGGGCAAATGCTACATTTAGACTTTTATGTGGAAAACCTGGAAGAAGCTGTACAATTTGCGGTAGAATGTGGAGCAAAACTTGCCAGCGAACAAAACTACAAAACTTCAAGAACAATGATCGACCCGGCAGGGCATCCCTTTTGTCTTGACACCGATGAACCCGAATAAGTAAGATTATTAATTATTTCCTTAACCTCACAAAGTCAACAGAATGCCCTTCTCCCTTGTGAAGTATTAGGTTGGCTCTTTCCTTTGTCGGCAGAATATTTTTTCTCAGATTTTTACGGTTAATCTCTCGCCAAATCGTTTTCGCCGTTTTCATCGCTTCCTTCTCCGATAGCTCAGAGAAGCTCTTGAAATAAGACCGAGGGTTGGTAAATGCCCCTTGTCTGAATTTCATAAAACGGGAAATGTACCAATCTTCGAGCAACTGCTCTTCAGCATCTACATAAATAGAGAAGTCGACAAAGTCGGATACAAATATCCTTGGCTTTTCGCTCGGGTAATCCATTCCGCTCTGCAATACATTAAGACCCTCGAGTATCAAGATGTCGGGCTGCTCAACGATATCATATTCGTTAGGGATAATATCGTATACCAAGTGAGAATATCTCGGCACCTCTACCCGATCTTTACCTGATTTTATATCTGTCACAAATTGAAGAAGACGCTTTATATCGTATGATTGGGGAAATCCTTTTTTCAGCATTATCCCTTTTTCTTCGAGAGTCGCATTCGGATAAAGGAATCCGTCTGTAGTTACCAAAGACACTCTTGTGTTTTCTTTCCATCGGCTAAGCAATGCTTGCAAGACACGAGCAGTAGTACTTTTCCCTACCGACACACTACCGGCAATACCTATTATAAAAGGAATCTTCTGTACTCTTTGATTGAGAAATCGCATCAATACGGACTGCCGGCTCACACGTGCATGCACATAATAGCTTAACAGACGGGATAGAGGCAGATAAATATCCTCAACTTCATCTATCGACAATTGGTAGTCAATCCCTTGTAGGGTTAACAGTTCCTCATAGGTGAGAGTCATCGGTTCGGAGTCACGTAGCGCAGCCCACTGTTCGCGAGTGAAAATCATATAAGGACTAATAGGAAGAGTTGCCATTTGTTTACTATTGAAAACTGCGACAAAGGTATGCAAAAGTTATAAGCCGAATGTTATATGTCGTACATTTTAAGTTTTTCTCTTATAAGTAGAATAGTGTGATACATGAGCATTACATCATGCTTTAGCTGAAAAGTGAATGAATATATGTCGAATATGAAAAACATCCCGATCACGTCGTAGCATAGAGTTTGTTTTCTAATTATTTATTTATCAAATTGTCACTTACACGTTTTTTTAATACATTTGCACCTCTAAAAACATAGAAACAATTAAATATTAATCTTATGATTACTGCAGACCAACTCAAAGAAGTGTTGGAGCGCGAGGACGCGCTGAGGAGGTATCTTTGACGTCGATGCGAAAAAAATACAACTAGAAGAAGAAGAACTAAGAACTCAAGCTCCGGGATTTTGGGATAATGCAAAAACAGCAGAAGCTCAGATGAAAATTATACGTGGGCTGAAAGGCTGGATAGAAGGCTATAATGAAGTAAAGGCCTCAACAGATGAGCTACAGCTTGCATTCGATTTTCAGAAAGAAGGTATTACTACCGAAGAAGAGGTGGACGAAGCATATAAAAATGCCCTAAGCCTTATAGAGAATCTCGAATTGAAAAACATGCTTCGCCGTGAGGAAGACAAACTAGGAGCTGTATTAAAAATAAACAGTGGTGCAGGAGGTACCGAAGGACAAGATTGGGCTTCGATGCTATTTCGCATGTATCAACGTTGGTGTGAAGACAAGAAGTATAAAACGACTATAACCAACTGGCAAGACGGCGATGAGGCCGGTATAAAAACAGCAACCTTGCAGGTTGAAGGCGAATATGCATACGGATACCTCAAGTCCGAAAATGGAGTTCACCGTTTGGTACGAGTATCCCCATTCAATGCACAAGGAAAACGTATGACTTCGTTCGCATCTGTTTTTGTCGTTCCTTTGGTGGACGATACTATAGATATTGACATCAATCTGTCTGACATTACATGGGACACATTCCGTTCGAGTGGAGCAGGAGGACAGAACGTAAATAAAGTGGAGACAGGTGTGCGTCTACACTATAAATACAAAGATCCTGAAACCGGCGAAGAAAAAGAAATCGTCATCGAAAACACAGAAAGCCGCTCTCAGTTTGGAAATAAAGACAATGCGATACGCTTACTGAAATCTCAATTGTATGAATTAGAGTTGGAGAGACGTAGCCGCGAACAGTCGAAAGTAGAGGCCGGAAAGAAAAAAATAGAATGGGGTTCTCAAATACGAAGCTATGTGTTTGATGACCGCCGCGTAAAAGATCACCGGACAAATTACCAGACATCAAATGTAAATGCCGTGATGGATGGGGATCTGGATGATTTTATCAAAGAATATTTAATGGAATTCGGCGAAGAAGCCTGATTCTGTTCATTATAAATCTTATAGTTATGACAAGAAAGACATATTTAAAATGTGTCTTTCTCTGTATTGCTGCACTATCAGCATTGCAGGGAAATGCACAAAAGAAAGTATTAGATCATACGGTCTACGATTCGTGGAAAAGTATATCCAATATTAGTATTACAAATGACGGCATTTATACGGCGACCGTAGTCAAAGAACAAGAAGGGGATGATTATCTTCTGATTAGTAATCTCAAGACAAAGCAAGAGCTGAAAATTCCACGTGCATATACCTACTCAATAGCGCCGGATCAGAAACACATAATAGCGCAGATCAAAGCTCCTTATGCAGCAACACGCCAAGCCAAAATAAAGAAAACGGCCGATGAAAAGATGCCAAAAGATTCTTTAGCCCTAATTTCACTGGACAAACTTATAGTTTCTAAAATTCCGAATGTAAAGAGCTTCAAAATAGGAAAAGATTTTTCTGATTACATTGCTTATACAATAGACGACACATTAAAATCTAAAGATAAAAAAGAGCCTAAAGCCCTCACGCTTGTACTGCGCAATCTTTATACATCGAAAGAAGATACCATAAAAAATACCACAGAATATATTTTTAGCCGCAATGGTAAAAGCTTTGCGACAATATTGAAGCCTTCAGCAAAAGATACGGTTAATACNNTTAATAAACCGGGTGTCCTTTTTATCGACCTGAATAATTTGCGCAAGGATACGGTTTCTATAAATAAAACAATTTATAAGAACCTTACTTTATCCGAATCAGGTAAGAAGCTGGCTTATCTAGCAACATCAGATAGTCTGAAAAAGGAAATTAAAGATTATAGTCTTTTTTACTTTGATCCGGCTTTAGACTCTGCAAAAGTAGTTACTGATAAGAACACCACAGGCATCCCTGAAAAATGGACTGTAAGTGATAATTATACTCCACTGTTCAGTAAAAATGAGAAAAGATTATTCCTAGGAATAGCACCTATTGTCTTACCCAAGGATACGACTATTCCCGATTTCGAAAAAGCAAAGCTTGACATCTGGCACTGGCAAGAACCACTTATCCAACCTCAACAGCTTGTACAGTTGGAAAAGAAACAGAAGCAAACATTTCTGTCTTGCATTGATCTGGAATCAAATACATTCTATCAATTAGCAACAGAGGAGATACCCGATGTTAGTATCTCTGACGAAAATAACGGGCAATATGCCATCGGAACTTCAGACCTGAAATATCAACTAAAGACTCAATGGGACTATCGTGCAAATCAGGAGAATGATATCTGGATTTTCGATTTAAACAATCATACAAAAAAGCAGATCAAGAGCGGATTACAAGCTAGGCTTATGCTTTCACCACTGGGCAACTTTCTGGCTTGGTATGATATAAATACCCTTCAGTACTATGCCTATTCGATAAGAGATGAGAAGGAAGTTTGTTTGACTGATCAATTGAATGTAAATTTCTGGGATGAGAAAAACGACATCCCTACAGCTCCTTCTCCATACGGATATGCAGCATGGATGGAGAATGACGCCGCTTTACTTGTTTACGACATGTATGATATCTGGAAATTAGACCCGACAGGAATAAAAACTCCTGAGAATATTACGAAAGGTTTAGGCAGAGAAAGAAAAGTGACATTGCGATATATCAAAACCGATCCCGAAAATAGGTTTATAAAACCAAACGAAAAACTACTTCTCTCGGCATTCGACAATACGACAAAAGAAAATGGCTTTTATGAATTAGCTAAAAACAATATTAAGCCGTTGACTATTGCAAAATACTCTTATAGCACACCTGTAAAGGCAAAAGACAAAGAAGTATTTGCTTATACGAAAAGCAACTTTAATACCTCACCTGATTTATATTTTACAAGCAATTTATGGAAAACTGAGAGCAAGCTTTCCGATATAAATCCGCAAATGAGAGAATACAACTGGGGAACTGCCGAGTTAATGTCATGGACTACATTTGATGGGAAAACAACGCAGGGAATAGTATACAAGCCCGAGAATTTCGACCCGAACAAGAAATATCCGGTGATGATTTACTTCTACGAAAAGCATTCGGACGAGCTGTATCAGTACTTCCCTCCTGCTCCAAGCCGCTCTATTATCAATATACCGTTTTACTGTAGCAGAGGTTATATTGTTTTCACGCCCGACATACAGTACACAACAGGACACCCTGGTGAAAGTGCTTACAATTCGATTGTATCAGGAGCTGAGGAGTTAGCAAAAAACACATGGGTAGATAAAGCCAATATGGCTATACAAGGGCAAAGTTGGGGAGGATACCAAACCGCTTATCTGATTACACGCACAAATATGTTTAAGGCTGCCGGCGCAGGGGCTCCCGTATCCAATATGTTTAGTGCATACGGAGGTATACGCTGGGGCAGTGGAATGAGCAGACAATTTCAATATGAACAAACACAGTCTCGAATAGGTGCTACGATGTGGGAAGCTCCCGAACTTTATAAAGAAAATTCACCGATATTCTTTGCAGACAAAGTGCAAACACCACTCCTGATCATGCACAACGATAACGATGATGCTGTGCCTTGGTATCAGGGAATAGAGTATTTTATGGCTTTACGCCGTTTGGGAAAACCTGTATGGATGCTACAGTACAACAACGAAGCCCATAATTTGAAAGAAAGAAAAAATTCGAAGGATTTAAGTATACGCCTGCAACAGTTCTTTGATCATTATCTCAAAGGAGACCCAATGCCTGTATGGATGAAAACGGGTGTTCCGGCTACAGAGAAAGGAAGGACGTATGGATTTGATTTGGAATAAGAGATACTAATAGAGAGAGAAAAATAGGCTGGGAATTATCCAGCCTATTTTTTTATATCACTTCCACTCCTTGCTCTTTCAGCAAGTTGAGACCAATATCTTTAAGTTTAAATTTCTGTATTTTTCCACTTCCTGTTAGAGGGAAAGAGTTTACAAAAAAGATATATTTCGGAATTTTGTGACGAGCTATTTTCCCTCTACAAAAGGCTTTTACATCTTCAGGCAGGAGATCTGCACCCTCTTGCAATATAATGAAAGCACCGACTTCCTCTCCATATTTTTCGGAAGGTATTCCGGCTACTTGAATATCCTTTATACCTTGCATGTGATAAAGATATTCTTCAATTTCACGGGGATAGATATTCTCGCCGCCCCGTATTATCATATCTTTAATACGTCCCGTAATACGATAATATCCATTTTTATCTTTGACACCCAAATCGCCCGAATGCAACCAACCCTCTTTGTCTATTACTTCGTTTGTCGCCTCAGGATTCTTATAATAACCTTTCATCACAAGATACCCACGACAGCAAACCTCCCCTTGCTCCTCTATAGCACATTCTTCGCCTGTATCAGGATTTACAATCTTCACTTCGGTATATGGGTACTCCCTGCCAACAGTCGTACAGCGTACTTCAAATGGGTCTTCGGTAGTAGAGTGCGTCATTCCCGGAGAAGATTCAGTTAACCCGTAGACACTTGTAATATGTGTTACATGGAGCTTTTCTGTTACTTGGCGCATTAGCTCTATAGGACAAAGTGCCCCTGCCATAATTCCTGTTCGCAAAGAACTGACATCAAACAAATTGAACATCGGATGATTAAGCTCTGCAATAAACATTGTCGGCACTCCGTACAAAGCCGTACATCGTTCTTTATGTATAGATGCCAACACAACTAACGGATCAAAACGTTCAACCATTACCTGAGTAGAGCCATGAGTTAGACAGTTCATCGTAGCCAAGACAATACCAAAACAGTGAAACAGAGGCACGCATACACACAATTTATCATCCGCTGTAAACTGCATAGCCTCGCCTGTAAAGAAGCCATTATTTACGATATTATAATGAGTGAGCATTACACCCTTAGGGAATCCGGTAGTACCTGATGTATATTGCATATTCACGACATCGTGACAATTTACGGTGCGCATCGTTTTATTTAAAATATCACACGATATATTTTTACCCAACAACAATATCTCGGCAGTATTATACATTCCTCTGTATTTCTCCTGCCCGATAAAAACGATATTCTTCAATTTAGGGAAACGCTCTACATTGAGATAGCCTCGCTGAGTTGTTTTTAACTCGGGTGCCATTTCATAAACCATATCAATGTAGTTCCCATCGAAAACACCTTCGGTAATGCAAAGAGTATCTATATCTGCATTATCGACAATATATTCTAATTCGTGCTGCTTATAATTGGTATTGATCGTAACCAAAACCGCTCCAATTTTGGCTCCGGCATACAAAAAAGTCAACCAGTCGGGAACGTTTGTAGCCCATATACCGACATGAGAACCGGGCTTAACCCCTATAGCCAAAAGCCCTTTAGCCATATTATTTACCCGCTCATCAAAGTCTTTCCATGTGAAACGAAGATCTCTGTCTGAATATACTATATATTCTTTTTCGGGAGTTTTTTCTGCCCAATATTCGAGCCATTCTCCTATTGTTCTTTCCGATAGTTGCATTTTATGATTTTTGAAGGTATTATCATAAAGGAGTATAAATCACCGCTAAAATCTTAGCTCCACTTTCACCTCCGGCATGTACATGATGGGATACGATAGAATCATAATAAATGCTATCCTCTTCTTCAAGCCAATATACATCAGTGCCATAGTTTATCTCAACAACACCTTCGAGACAATAAATAAATTCTTCACCTTCATGCGTGGAAAGAATAAAATCAACACCCTTTTTTATTGGCTCAATCTGTATAACAAATGGCTCCATGTGTCGCCCCGATTTTGTAGAAGACAGAGAGTAGTAATCCATGTGTTTAACAGAGGAAGTATCTTTTGTAGAAAAGCTTATACTCTTGTTGTATTCTTCTTTGCGAGATATTACAGGACCCGACTCATCCACGTCATCAAGAAAAGTACCCAATCTTACACCTAATACACGGGCTATCTTTATCAGCGGAGCCAAAGAAGGAATTCCTCCTGTCTCTTCTATTGTAACAACTTGCTTCTCGTCTAAGCCTGAACGCTCTATCATATCAGCAAGAGATATTGATTTCGATTCGCGGATTTCACGAATCCTCTCCCCGATGCGTTTATTCGTTTTCATGAATAGATAGTATGTTTATTATTTATTTTTAGTGTGATATACAAAAATATGATATTTCTTTAATTAGTATGACTAATAGTCAAGAGGATATTAAAAAACCCTATCATAAATATATTTCTTTAACACAACTCTTTCACAAACAAGAAATCCAAGCGGAAATATAAAAACCTATTCTCCAAACACATAACAAATAATATAAATTTTATTGAGCATAACATATAAGAGATTCTTCGAATATAAATAAGTTTTAGAAGTTATTCCTATTTTTGCGATGCGAATAAATAATTGTAATTATTGAACAATATCTGTCCTTAACAGATTATACATATATGAAAATATATTGGCAGATACTTAAGAAATACAAAACAAGCCTGATTATAAGCCCGGTTCTTGTATTGATCACCGTATTGTGTGAAACAATACAGCCTTGGTTTATGGCTAAGATTGTAGATGATGGAGTTGTGCACCGTAACCTATCCGTTATCACAGAGATTGGAGCATATATGGTAGGAATATCCATCCTGGGGCTTATTGTAAGCATCATTAATGTATATGTATCTTCGCAAGCATCCATCGGATTTGGTACTGACCTTAGAAGCAAATTATTTTCGAAAATACAGCAGCTTTCTTTTACGGAAATAGATAGATTTAATTCCGCTTCATTAATCACCCGCCTAACAAACGATATCAGTCATATACAGCAAGTTGTATTAATGAGTATGCGCTTACTGTTACGCTCACCATTAATGTTAGTTATGTCTTTTTTCTTTGTTATAAAAATAAATACCGATCTTGCTTTTATCATGTTGGGGGTTGTACCTATACTTAGTATTAGCATCTTCCTCATCATGTATAAAGGGCTTCCACTCTTTATGAAAGTACAACAAAAGGTTGACCAACTCAATGCGATGGTAAGAGAGAACCTGATCAACATCCGTGTCGTTAAATCATTTGTAAGAGAAGATTTTGAAACTAAGAAATTTGAGAAAAGAAGTGAAGATCTGCAAAACATGGTAGTTAATGCGTCTAATGTTATTATAGCAATATTTCCTGTCATGCAACTTATAATGAATATATCTGTTATCGTAGTCCTTTGGGTAGGTGGAGCAAAAGCGATAGAGGGCAATCTTAAAGTGGGAGAGCTTATTTCTTTTGTCAATTACATGACGCAAATACTTATGGCTTTGATGTTCCTATCGATGGTGATTGTAAATATAGCTAGAGCTTCGGCCTCTTCAGAGCGCTTACTCGAAGTTATAAAAACAGAACCCTCACTTACGAATACAGAAGAAGGTTTATCAAACAAGCATAAAATAACAAAAGGAGAAGTTACTTTCAGTAATGTCTTTTTCCGATATAATGGCGGTGAAAACGATGTATTGAAAGATATTAATTTCCACATAAAACAAGGTGAAACAATTGCTGTAGTAGGAGCAACAGGTTCAGCTAAGAGTTCCATGCTTCAGCTTATACCACGACTATACGATGTTACGGCAGGAGAAATTCTCATAGATGGAGTTAATGTAAAGGATTATAATCTGGAAGAACTACATGCCGAAATAGGAATGGTACTGCAAAAAAATGAACTCTTTACCGGAACAATTATAGATAATCTGCGTTGGGGACGACCCGATGCAACAATAGAGGAAATAGAAGAAGCGGCAAAAGCAGCTCAAGCACACGATTTCATCGTATCTTTTACAGATGGGTATAACACTCTTCTCGGACGAGGAGGTATTAATGTATCAGGAGGACAGAAGCAACGGATTTGTATTGCACGGGCACTATTACGTAAGCCCAAAATCCTTATACTGGATGATAGTACAAGTGCTGTGGATACGGAGACCGAACAGAAAATCAGATATAATCTTAACAATCTCTTAAAAGATACAACTGTCTTTATTATAACACAACGTATCAATACAATGCAATCAGCCGATAGAGTGATAGTACTGGAGGATGGAGAGATAGACGTTATTGGTAAACCTGATGAACTAATAGAAAAGTCGAAGTTGTATCAGGAGATATACAACTCTCAACAAATAGTCTACTGAATATATGGCACACGGAGATCACTATAAACAGAGCGGCAAGCCGACAGAAGCTAAGAAAACCTTCTTCAGGATAATGACATATCTTGCTAAGGATAAAAAACTCTTGATCGTTATCGGTTCTCTTATAATTATCAGCATTGGGTGCAACCTTGTTGGTTCATATATGATACGTCCTATCATCAACAATTATATCATTCCGGGAAACTATGAAGGACTACTTCATATACTCATTATTCTCGGAGTTATATATCTGATAGGTGTAGCCGCTGTATATATACAATACAGGCTGTTAAATAGAATAGGTCAACGTGCAGTTACCCGTATGCGTACAGATCTGTTCAAGAAGATGGAAAAGCTGCCTATCAAGTATTTCGACACGCATCAGCATGGCGACATCATGAGCCGATATACAAATGACATAGATCAGGTGAGCAATGCTCTTACTGATGGCTTATCGGATATGCTGACCAGCTCACTGATGCTGGTAGGAATATTCACACTTATGATTTATATAAGTCCTATACTAACCTTAGCAACCCTAATCACCATACCTCTCATGTTTCTTAGTGCCAAAACGATTGTAACGCGAAGTAAGAAATACTTCAAAGCACAACAAGATACACTGGGAGACACAAACGGGTATATAGAAGAAATGATTAGCGGGCAAAAAGTTGTAAAAGTATTTGGCTATGAGAAAAAGGTAGAACAGGACTTCGAACAACTGAATCAAAAGCTAAATGAGAAATCAAAAAAAGCACAATTTTACTCGGGAATGATGATGCCTGTTATGCAGAACCTTAATACTTTAAACTTTGTAGTTGTTACTATAGTGGGCGGGCTACTTGCTATATTCAGAGGCTTTGATGTCGGTGGATTGGCTGCATTCCTTCAATATTCCCGTCAGTTTGGTCGCCCTATAAATGAGCTTGCCGGCCTTTATAATAGCATACAAGCGGCAATGGCAGGAGCAGAACGTATCTATCAGGTAATAGATGAGGCTCCCGAACAAGAAGATGCTCCGGATGCGATGAACCTCAATGATGTGAAAGGTGATCTAAAAATGAAAGATGTCTATTTCGGATACAAACAAGACAAGCTAATTCTGAAAGGAGTATCACTGCATGCAACACCCGGAACGAAAATAGCTCTAGTGGGAGAAACAGGCGCAGGAAAGACAACTATATTAAATATGCTTCCCCGCTTCTTCGACATTAAATCCGGAGAAATAACAATAGATGGAATATCAATACATAATATAAAAAGAGAAAGCCTTAGACAGTCGATGGCTATCGTACTACAAGATACCCATTTATTTACAGGAACAGTATGTGAAAACATCCGCTTTGGGCGACCGGAAGCGACAGATGAAGAAGTAATACAAGCGGCAAAACTAACAGCGGCTCATTCGTTCATCAAGCGGCTACCAAAAGGATATCACACTATGCTGGAGAATGATGGTGCAAATCTCAGTCAGGGGCAGCGACAACTGTTGAATATAGCACGAGCAGCTATTGCTGACCCTCCTATCCTTTTACTCGACGAGGCTACCAGCAACATAGATACCAGAAGCGAACTCCTTATACAAAAAGGACTTGACAAACTAATGGAAGGCCGTACGAGCATTATCATAGCACACAGACTTTCCACTGTACGTAATGCAGACAGAATACTCGTACTCGATGATGGTCAGATAATAGAACAGGGGACACATACAGAGCTCCTTAACCTCAAAGGGAAGTATTACAGTCTGTATCAAGAACAGTTTGAGGAATTTTAGTCGAGTTATGCTAAAAAGCCATATAATAATCAGATAGAAACCAAAAGGAGTAAAATTAACAATATATCTTATCCTCATATTTAAATAATCTTGTACTTTTAGCCCAATTTTCGAATTAGAATAATGAAAGAGAATCACAAAGTTCCGTTTAGCGCATTAGGTGTCGTTTTAGCAATAGGTATCGTATTTGGAGATATTGGTACATCGCCTTTATATGTGATGAGAGCCATCTTGAACACCCTACCTGCCGGGCAACACAGCCATGCGGAATATATTCTCGGTGCTATATCTTGTGTGATATGGACTTTGACAATTCAAACCACTCTGAAATATGTCATCATCACCCTTCGTGCCGATAATAAAGGTGAAGGTGGTATCCTTTCTTTATATGCCCTTATCCGCCAAAAATACCGCTGGGCTTATATCCTCGCAGGTATCGGTGCAGCTACATTGCTTGCCGATGGTATTATAACTCCTGCCATGACCGTTATGTCTGCCGTAGAAGGTCTTCAACCAATCGCTCCGCACATACCGGTTATACCTATCACAGTAGCTATAGTACTCATCTTGTTTCTGGTACAACCCTTCGGAACAGGCTCTTTGGGTAGATACTTCGGCCCACTGATGATCATCTGGTTCACTATGATGGCCGTGATGGGTCTAAGTCAGGTAGTACACGACCTGAGTGTATTCAGAGCTTTTAACCCCATGTATGCCATTCGCTTTCTGATAGAAGTACCACAGGCGATGATTATACTTGGTGCTATATTTCTATGTACAACTGGAGCAGAAGCCTTGTATTCGGACTTAGGACATTGTGGATTAAAGAATATACGCATTTCGTGGATCTATGTCAAAGCAGCTCTTATACTCAATTATTTAGGACAGGCAGCATGGATTATCAACAGTGGACATGTAACCCCTGATGTAAATCCTTTCTTCTCAATGATGCCCGAGTGGTTCAGACTCACAGGTGTAATAATGGCTACTGTGGCGGCAATTATTGCCAGTCAGGCGTTGATAAGTGGATCTTTCACCGTTATCAGTGAAGCTATATCGCTGAATATCTGGCCAAATGTAAAAATACAATACCCTACTAACATCAAAGGACAATTATACATTCCATCCATCAACTATATGATGATGGTACTTTGTCTTATCATCATACTCACAATGCAATCTTCGATGAAGCTGGAAGCGGCCTATGGTCTAGCCATCACCCTCAGCATGTTGATGACCAGCGCCTTGCTATTCCTTTACTTTATGAAAAAGAAGAGACCTTTGTGGTTTACTATCCCACTCACTTTATTCTTCGTTATCATAGAACTCAGCTTCTTCTTCGCAAATATGCAAAAGTTTGCACATGGAGGATTTATTCCTATTATAATTGCAGGAGTACTACTGCTTCTGATGTATTCATGGTATAACGGACGGCGTATTAAACGTCACTATACAGTTTATGATCAGGTAGATGAGCATTACGTCAGCCAATTATTAAAGATAAGTGACGACACAACCATACCTAAAGCAGCTACCCATCTGGTGTATATAGTAAAGGCGAATAATAAGAACTTTTTGGAGAGCAAGATTGCTTATTCCTTATTTAAACGAACACCCAAACGAGCTGACACATACTGGTTTGTAAGAATAAAAAGAACCGATGAGCCGTATGAATTCAGTTACGAAACAACGATATATGCACCTAAGAAAATTTTCCGTGTCAATATACGTGCAGGGTTTAAACTAGGAATACATACAGACAAATATGTAAACCTGATAACCAACGAATTGGAACGTCTAGGCCTTGTAGATTTAACGTCTCGATATCCATCTATGCAAGATGCTAAAGAGAAACGAGGAGACTTTAAGTTTATGATCGTAGACCGCATATTCCGCAACGTACACATGAACCCTTCAAGACAGATTATCTTAGGATGCTACAACCTTGTGAAGAGATTAACAACTTCAGACACACAGATGTATGATATAGATCCATCTCTTGCTGTTGTTGAGACTGTACCTTTAAGACAAGTAGACCATACCGAAGAGCAACTGAAAGACCTGCTGAATCAAGCAAATGAAGCGGAATAGTTAAATTCGAAGTCCGTCCAGCAGCTTCACATAAAGCTCTATAGCCTCCCTTATTTCACTCAAATGAATATATTCGTTTGCTGTATGCGAACGGGCTGAGTCTCCGGGGCCCATCTTCAAAGTAGGGAAAGGCATAAATGTCTGATCAGACAACGTAGGCGATCCATAAGGAGTTTTTCCAATAATAATAGCACGTTGAACAAATGGATTTTCGAGAGAAATCCTGGATGAATTCAGGCGAAAAGACCGGGGTTTTACCTCACAATCTGTATGCGTATCTATAATATGATAAAGCTCTTCATTACTATACAATTCGTTGCTTCTTACATCTACAACAAAGTCACACTTATCGGGTACTACATTATGTTGTGTTCCTGCACTCACCATACTTACAGTCATCTTTACAGGCCCAAGCAAATCGCTTGTTTGCGGGAACTCGTACGTCCGAAACCATTCGATATCTTTAATTGCCTTATAAATGGCATTTTCTCCTTCGTTACGGGCAGCATGTCCCGCTTTTCCGTACGATGTACAATCAAGGACTAAGAGGCCTTTCTCTGCAATAGCAGGATTCATCTGGGTAGGCTCACCCACAATACCAAACGCAATTTCCGGAAGTTCGGGAACAACAGCCTCCGCTCCGCCATTGCCGGAAACTTCTTCCTCGCACGACGCTAAGAAAATCAAGTTATAATCTTGTTTCTTTTGAGTCAGCATAAAGAAAGCATGCAACAAGCACACCAAGCTGGCTCCCGCATCGTTACTTCCCAATCCGTAGAGTGTGTCACCATCTTCTTCGGGAAAGAAAGGATCTTTTGTCCAGCCGGATACAGGACGAACGGTATCCATGTGCGAATTGAGCAGGATAGTAGGTTTTGAAGAGTCAAAATCTTTGTTACGAATCCAAAGATTATTTCCCTTTCTATCGGGAGAAAATCCCATCTTACGCATGCACGAAATTATTACTTCTGCTACATTATGCTCCTCTCTACTGAAAGACGGAATACTTATCATTTCCTTCAATAGGTCGACTGCATTGTAGTATAAAGCATCAATATCCTGTTCCATAGATTTTACTTTTTAGTGAAAAGGTGACAAAAGTGACACTTTTTCTACTGTTTTGAGTTGTTACTTTTTTCTATTATTGAAGCGCATCAAGCACTTATATTAGATAATTTTGAGTATTAATTATAGCTATTCGAACAAAGTATAACTTTATTCTTTATCACGTATAATTAGCTCACCGATCTTTAAATCCAACGGCGTAGTGATCTTTATATTAGTTACCTCTCCTTTTACAAGATGCACATTTACGCCCATAGCTTCTACAACCGAAGCATCATCGGTAAATGTTTCTTTGAAATCCGTTTGATAGGCTTTTTTGAGAACATTCACATAGAAGACCTGAGGCGTTTGTACCAACCGTATTTTAGACCGATCAACAATTCGGCTTTTATCCTCATCAACAACTTCTCTGAGGCTGTCGGTAGAGTCTATAACAGGTATAACGGCAGGACATTCTTCCTCCGCAGCATCAAAACACCGCTTTATCATTTCCACCGAGCCAAAAGGGCGAACTCCATCTTGCACGCCAACCAATCCATCAGCCACAAGAGCCAACCCGTTTTTCACAGAATGGAAACGAGTTTCTCCTCCATTAGCAATTGCATGCTCTATCGTGAAGTTATATTCTTTGCACAGTTTTTTCCAATAGTCCTGATGAGAGACAGGCAACACCAGAATAATATTTATATCCCGATCAAACCTATAAAAAGCCTCTATTGTACGCATAAGAACGGGTTTACCGCCGATAGGAATAAACTGTTTCGGCAAATCATTACCCATGCGCAGCCCTTTTCCTCCGGCTACTATAATGACATTCTTTTTCATTCTATTTCGTCCAGAATCTTTTGTATTTCTACATTCGTCTTTTGCAGTTTATCTTTGCAAAACTTAATAAGGGTTGCCGCTTTTTTTACTTTTTCGAGAAGGATATCTACATCCAAATCGTCATTTTCGATACTGCCCATAATGTCCTGCAACTCCTGCATTGCTTCTCCGTATGTTTGCTCTTTCTTTGCCATAATTCATTATTAGTTACAAGAACAAATTATAATTATTTCTATCATTTATTACCAACCGAACTCAATTCTTCTTTTTTATTCCAATTCTATTAACTGGCGATTGCTTTAATCAACATATATATAACCGTAGCAACAGCCAAGGAAAGTATTGCGAACTTCAGTTTTTCAAGAAGTGTATAACTTCTCTTGAGT
The DNA here is from genome assembly GCF_002483985.1 of Dysgonomonas sp. UBA7630. Taxonomy (NCBI): domain Bacteria; kingdom Pseudomonadati; phylum Bacteroidota; class Bacteroidia; order Bacteroidales; family Dysgonomonadaceae; genus Dysgonomonas; species Dysgonomonas sp. UBA7630. The sequence continues at coordinate 9,589 of NZ_DLIY01000001.1, read as the reverse complement.
GCAATATTTATCTCTCCAAACTTATCTATAAAATAGGCATTTCGCCCCTTTTCCATAATTAGCGCTAATCCATCGGAAAAAGAATAAACCCTCTCATAAATAAGGGACACAACTACTTTATTTTCCTTGTTTATAAATCCCCATTTACCATGCATCTTTGCAGCAGCCAAGCCCTCTGAAAAACTAGATAAATCTTCATATATAAAAGGAATGATTTCTTCTCCCCTTTCATTAATAAAGCCGTATTTACCGTTTAAATTGACATACGCTAATCCCTCTGAATATTCGGGAGCAATATCGTCATATATAAAAGAGACTATTTCATTACCGACCTTGTCGATCACTCCCCACTTCTTATCTTTAGCGATACAAATCAGACCATCTTTACATTTTACACCTTCCGAACGATCATATATAAAGGGAATAACTTCATTACCCAAAGCATCGATAAATCCGGATTTTTCATCTTTGCAAACACAAATAAGCCCTTCGCTAAACTCGAATATGTCATCATAGACAAATGGTACGACTTCGTTACCCTGCTTGTCAATTACGCCGGCTTTACCATCCTTGAAAACACCACAGAGATCTTCCGAAAAGCAGTTTATCGTATCATAAAGGTAAGGAATCACCAATACTCCCTTTTTATCGATAAATCCCCACTTACCATCCTTGCATACCCCGGCTAATCCATTCGAAAAAACATCGGCATTTTCATACTCGATAGGAATAACCTCGTTACCGGCTTTATCAAGATATCCGCATTTTCCATTCTTTTGTACCATTACCAAGCCTTCGGAATAACTAAAAGCCATTTCATAGATACAAGGAACAACCAATTCTCCGAATTTATTAATAAACCCTGTCCCCGATTTTCGTATAATGTGTGCCATCCCCTCTTGAAAACTGAATGCGTAGGAGAAAGGTATCGGATTATTATTTACACTCATCTTTTGTTATAATTATTCTACAGTAGATTTTATCTTTCCATCAGCAAAAACAGTAGTCAGTTTATCTCCTTTTTTCACTGCACTGCTTTGTTTTATCACTTTCCCATCTTTCATTGTCAAAGTATATCCTTTTTTCAGAATATTTTCGGGAGACGCCAAAAGAAGGTGTTTCTCATACATTTCCAGTTGCGTATTTTCATCCTTAAACTTTTGCAAAGCAACTCGTTTTAAAGTATTCTCCAACACTGTAAGATTGTTTATACTCTCTTTATTTAATTGCTGCGATTCCCTGACAAGGACATCCTGAAACGAAGACAACTTATTCTGATTTTCTTTATGTGAACTTTGCAAACCTCTTATCAAAACATTCTTTGCAGAAGCTAGGATTGCATCCTGCTCTTTGAGCCATGCTTTAAGTAAGAATGTATTCTTTGTTTCAAAAACACTTAAACGTACAGCTTCATCCTGTAGTCTTTGCGTAACGATAGAAACAATATCATGAGCCATTTCGTCCAATTCCATCGCTGTTTCCGCAATATTCGAAATCAAAAATTCTGCAACAGCAGTCGGGGTTTTCATACGTGTATGCGCTACGATATCTAGAACCGTATCGTCCCGCTCATGCCCTATTCCTGTTATTACAGGCAAAGGGAACTGTGCACAGCTTGCCGCCAAAAGGTAAGAATCGAAGCTACTCAAATCCGAAGTCGCTCCTCCTCCCCGAATAATAACTACGGCATCGAAACAGTCCTGATATTCATAAATACGCTCCAATGCTGAGATTATAGAACTCTCGGTGCGCTCACCTTGCATAAGAGCGGTAAATAATTTGGTATAAAAAATAAATCCATAAGGATTATTTGCCAATTGATCGAGAAAATCTTCATATCCTGCTGCTGTGGGAGAAGATATAATTGCAATCTTATTTGTGGGAATAGGCAACTCAAGTTCTTTATTTAAGGAAAGGACTCCATCTTCTTCCAATTGTTTTATTATTGCGGCTCTATTCAACGCCTGATCTCCGAGTGTATAAGTGGGATCGATATCGTGAACCGTGAGCGTGAATCCGTATAATTCATGAAACTCAACACTTACCTGAACTAAGACTTTCAGTCCCGATGAAAAGGTCTGTTTTGTCGTGTTCTCGAAATACGCCTTGAGTATATAAAACGTATTTGCCCATATCATCCCTCGGGCTTTAGCGATCAGGGCTCGCCCGTTAATATCCTTCTCTATGAACTCGAGATAGCAATGCCCATTCTGGTTGACACGCACATCACTTGTCTCAGCCCGAATCCAAAACACTTCGGGAAGTGTATCTTTTAAGACACCCTTGATGAGATTATTCAATTCATACAGAGAGATCGCCGGGCGGTTCATTTCTTTCCTTTCTTTACGGGCTGTTGCACTGCTGTTTTTTTATCAACCAACTGCTGTGCTATTTCCATCGCCTTTTTCATATCGGGAATACCATAACCATAATCCTTGTTCGGATGATCATAAATATCAGAAGATTGCCTTACGACCTCTATTATCTCCTTGTTGGTCAATACAGGGAAAGCCTGCCATAAGCAAGCTACCATACCGCACATGATAGGTGAAGAGAAAGAAGTTCCGCTTTTATATGTAACCAACCCATTATCTCCCACTACTGTTGCTCCTTGTCCGAGAGCCATTACATCAGGTTTTATCCTAAGGTCTTCGGTTAAGCCTCTTGAACTAAACGGAGCTATAACAGAATCTTTCTGAATAGCACCTACCGTCAATATATTGAAGGCATCGGACGGCGGAGTTATTTTCTCCCATTCCGAATCTCCAGAATTACCCGCACTGATAACGACCAATATTCCTTTCTTGGCAGCAGCATCAGCCGCGCGAGATATAAGAGCCGTTCTCCCTGTCAGGTCTTCATGTGTATAGCTTTTTGCCGGATAGTCGAAACTATTATAACCGAGTGATGTATTCACTACATTAACGCCAACACTATCGGCAAACTCGATAGCCGCCGCCCAGTAATCCTCTTCTATAGGATACTCACTACGCGCATCTTCAGAACCTAACAACCAAAAACTAGCTTCAGGAGCTGTTCCTACGAATTGCATAGGCTTATTCGTCCCAATGCAAGACAACACATTTAATCCATGCTGATTGGCTCTATTAAACATATCTTCATTTTCGTAAACAAAGCCTTTATATCCTTTGATATCCAAATTGTCTAACATCCCGATTTGAGGTAAATGATTAAAGCCGGCATCTATTACCGCAATTGTCATCCCTTTACCTTTATACCCCGCATCATGAAGGTATTGCCCGTTATTAATTTTGATATTATTTTTTCCTCTTGCGTAGTAATCGCCAAACACAACAGTTTCCACAGCCGGATATGCGATTATACTATCCTTCTTTGTTTCTTCTACCGGCTTACCTCTCCATACAAACAATGCATCCGACACAAAAGGCAACGCCTTATACTTATCAACCATTGCACTATCCGAACAGTGAACCGCAACAGTTCGTTGCCACTTGCTTTGTGCTACAACTTTTCCTCCAATACTTTCAATCGCTTTTATATACTCTTGAGATATCGGAAGATCGGTTTCATCGATCTTTATATTATATTTCTGTCTCCTTTCAAGCGACTTAGCGGACAGAAAGTCTTCCGGCTTATCAATAGAATAATCGCTTTTTTTATCCTTGAGTGTAAGGCGGAATTTATAATTATATTCCTGAGAGAATACAGAAAGTGAAGCTACTAGCAAGAAGCAAACAAAAAATGCAAATCTTTTCATATCTTTATTCATATGTTTTATACAAAAATAAGGATAATAGCTTTTAGTTGGTATAAGATGTATCGTTATTTGTAAAATATAGAAGGTAAAACAAATTATATTAATGAATTAATAAGATTATAGATCATGGAAAATTTAAACAGCTTAAAGGCTCTAAGTCATAAAATAGAAAAAGAGGTAATATCTTATTCGGAAGAAATAATCAATTACCTCAAAGAAAACTATATAGAATAAAGAGAAGGTGTGTCGCTATAGCAAATTACCAATCTTGAAACCTAAGAAAGCTGTTCGTGGCAAGCTAGGGCCATAAATGTATGAAGGGTCACGGTCGATACCTTTGTCAAAGTCTTTCTGATATGAATTGAAAATATTTTTCACTCCGGCAAACCACTCTATAGTAATATTACCCGCAAGCCTCATATCATAATGGAACTTAACTCCTGTATCAAAAAAGGTTTTTGACTTGCGCAATTCTCCAGCCTCGGGGTTAGCGATTTCAGGACCAAAATACGGAACTAACATTTTGCCTGTATAATTACCCGTTGCAGACACCCCGAAATTACGAGCAAACTCCCAATCCAGCGCTAAAAATCCGTAAGCGTCAGGTGTTCGGAAAAACTTCTTTTCACCGAAAGTTTCATCACTCACTTTGTATCGGCTCGACTGAACAGTAAATCCAGCATTCAGGCTTAATTTATCTGACGGCATAAGCTTCACCTCTAGGTTTACACCCTGAACAGCAGCTCCATCTTTTGAATTGATACGAGTATAAATCACTGTTCCATTTTCATCAGGCTCACCAATTTCATTTCTGAATGGATTATGCAGTTTATTATAAAACCCTTCTACCAGAATATTTGTATTGATTCCTCCTATTTTTTTATTAAAATCGAACGACAGTGTAAAGCTAGAGCTATTTTCTTGTTTTAGATGAGGGTCGTTTTTGTTGATCACCTGACGAGAACCCGATGTTTCTATATGAAGATCTTCATCAAAAATTTGCGGAGCACGATACCCCCTTGAGAAGCCAATACGGGTTTGTAAATACGATGAAATATCATACATTATACTTGCCCGGGGCACAACTACCGTTCCTGATTTATCACTGTCGGCCTGCTTATCATCGATAGAATAATGTTCTACACGTGCTCCGGCAAGGAATTTTGCTTTTCCTACTTTTATCTCATATTGTGCAAAAGCTCCTGTAATATTCAAAGCTTGATCAGACACTATGCGATTCGGTACATGCGTGACAATGATATCTGTACCTGCGTCATTCAGTTTATATTCGGGGTATCCCAGTTTCATGTCGGTAAGGTGCGAGCCGGTATGCTCCACTCCACCTATTAATGTCGAGATATCGTTGACGGACAGCTTATACTGAGCACCTATATTATAGGTTTTATCCTTTGTATTTCCATAATCGCTCAACGACTGTTTGGCTCCATAGTAAGAATCGCGATCAAGATATTGTCCAGAACCGAATACTGTAAGCAAATCACTCTCTCTGAAATATTGTTCGTATGTCAATGCTCCGGTTATCATATCATGCTTTACCGACTCGGAGATATCTCTTTCGTGGTCGGGATAGTCTTGTTTATTTCCACCTTTGCGCTCTTCTCGGATATTAAAAAAGTCGAGGCTCAATTTACTTCTGTATGCAGGACGATAAAAAATACGAGTTCCTATAACCGTATTCTTCATCGGTGCTATTTCAGAAAAGCTATCGCCATTTGCGTCAAACATATTACGATCTCGCATATTTCCGAAAACAGAGATACCCGTTTTATGATCTTCGGTTACCAATGTAGCATTAAACGTTGCGTTATAATCTGCGACAGAGCCATTCGACCCGTTTACCCCCATTCCTATAAGAGATGTATTTAACCCGGCTTCGAAGCTATTTGTTTTCGGGTCTTTAAGTATAAGATTTATTGTTCCTGCAATTGCATTCGAACCATACAAAACAGAGCCGCCGCCTCTGACGACCTCGATACGTTCAAGCATATTAGACGGAATAAGTTCAAGCCCATATACTCCCGCCAGACCACTAAATATAGGACGGCTGTTTATCAATATCTGCGAATAAGGACCTTCCATTCCATTCATTCTCACCTGCGAAAAGCCACAGTTCTGACAATCATTTTCATAACGCAGCCCTGTACAAAAGTTAAGTCCTTCGCCTAATACAACCGACTGCGTGGTTTCAAGCATTTTTGTACTTATCGTATTCACAATTACAGGGGCTTCGGTACGTTTCTGAGAGGTACGCCCTGCAGTTACCACTACTTCATTAAGATTAAGGGCATCTTCTTCTACCTCGAAATTAATTTCTATAGATTTGCCTCTTCTGAGCTCAACCTCTTTTTCCTGCGGTTTGTAGCCGATTCCCTGTGTTACAACTATAAACTTTCCTTCGGGTAAGTTCGTTAATGCATAATGTCCGGTGGCATCGGTAGATACACCTATTGTTGTATTTTTCAGTACAACATTTATAAATGGGATATGCTCACCTGTTTTTGCATTCACTACATGACCAAATATATTGGCATCTGTTCTGATCAGGTTAGCATGTATAAACGAAGAGAAAAATAGAAGAAGAATAAACAATAGAAAGTGCTTAGAAAGACGTTTTAAAAAATTCATAGTGTGTTTAAAATAAGAATAGATAAATTGTTGTTTCTGGATGCGACGCGAAGGTATAAAAATCAAGAAAATCCTACAATCACCATTTCTAGGTATTTTAACTATTCCAAAACCACATTACAATATTTTTCACTGATTACAACTTCATATTTATAAAAGCAAAAAATCCGCAATATTTAAATTACGGATTTTCTTTTTTATGTATTTAAAACACTATAGGGCCTCCTCCCGGATGACCTCCGGGGTTTCTACCTCCCCAGCCTCTATCTCCTCCATCCATATCTTCTCTTTTTGTACCCTTCCCAAATATTTGGAACTTATACACAAAATTGACCATAAAGTAACTGTTGATCGTATTAGATATGGACTCCTGTATATATAATGCATTCTGATCGATATTTATATTACTTCTCTGCTGTAAGATGTCATATATTTTGAAGCGCAGCAAAGCATTCCCTGTATACTTATTTTTAAATATGCCTTTCAGCATCGAATCCATATTATAAGTTAACGAAGCATTCCACAACCACTCGTTCAACTTATATCCGGTAGTATAACCCGAGTTAGTCGAATATTGAATATCGGATTGTAAAGTAAGCCCCAAAGGTAAATAAGTGGTGAAGTCACCCTTCGCTCCATAATTAAATGTCTCTCTGTCCTGATCGGTTGAAATGGTATTTTTTATATTGTTATATCCGAAGTTACCGCCTATATTCAACAAAAAGCGAGCATCACTCAACGTTCTTATCTGATCATCAAGAGAACCGGTGCGAAACTGCAATGTCATATTTTCTCTAAAGTTATATGTATCCGCCTTATTTTCTTTTGCATTTATAAATGTAGTATTGCGGCTATATCTACCCATTGTGAATGCATTAATCGAAAACTTCTTATTTCGGAGAGGAGTATTATATGTCACTCCCATAAATCCATCCATATTACCATCTACATTCTTATAAGTCATTTCACGTCCCTGATCCTTGTATGTAGAAACGTTCACGATAGCATCCATCGTATAATTGAAATTTGTAAAGACTGATAGGTTCGAGTTTCTGTTTGTATTGAAATTCTGATATCTTCCTCTCAAACTATGTTGAAAGCTTGGTTTCAAATCGGGATTACCATAAGTAACATCAAAACCGCTTTGAGAGATAATACCATCATATAACTGAGTTGTGGTAGGCTGCGATGTTCTTCCGCTATAATCTACCCGAAGAGTGTTTCTTCTATCCCATTTATAATTAAACTGGGCATTAGGGGCAAAACTGAGCGAATTACGTGGTTTTATATCTTTCTCCGGTTGCCCGGGCTGAAAAATACTGGTTTTAGATCTTGATGGCTCTAATCCAACGCCCAATGTATAGTCAAATTTCTCTCTAATCGATTTAAAATTCAGAGAGACATTTTGATTAAGGAAATCATTTTTCACATTGCGTGTATATTCTTCCGCTATCACATTATAATTTCCTTCGGCATCTTTATTGTAAGCCTTGCGGTCAGTTTCAGAATGGTTGTTACGCAGATTATAAGTTAATTGCAAAAAATTGTTTCTACCCAAAGGCTCTACATACGAAACAAATGCACGCCAGTTATAACCTTTGTCATCTTGCAATGACTTTTGATCCCTGATCGAATCATTCTTAAGAGGGTCTGCATAGATAGAATGAGAGTAATCATAACCTTCACTGTCCGAATTATTCAGACCTCCTGAAAAACTGAAACTCAATACTCGTCCCTGGCTATTCAACTTACGACTGATATCGAGATTTCCGCTCAACGAAAGCCCTTTTCCATCAACCGTATTCCAAGACGATTCCTTGTAGTTTCTCTCAGGATTATCAGCAAATGAAGTTTCACTTTCTCCTTCTTGATCATTTCTGTTCTTATTGTATTGGATATTTGGTCTGAAAACGATCCTTGTCAATGAATCGGGAGTCCATTCGAAGCGAAAATTTGCACCGAAGTTATCGCTTTTATTATTTCCAAAGGAATTTCCGTTTTGTGTTTGGCTCGTTCCTGTAAATCTTCGGCTTGTAATACTAGACACATCATTATCAACAGAGCCATACCGAACATTTCCGCCATATTTTAGCTTATCCGAATACTCAGTAGCAAAATTGAACCCTCCATTCAGTGTTTTTGCGACTCCATTGTTCGCTCCGAATCTCAATCGTCCTCCGCCTCGTCCACTAAATGCACTCGAGGCAAAATCTGAGAAACTGGCATTATTTGTATTATTTAATCCTCCTAACAGTGTAAACTGAGTATTATCGCGCATGTAGTTAAACACCCCATTTGCCTCATAACGCTTTTTACTGCCATAGCCGACATAAGTATCGCCCATAAAACCCTGCTTCATACCTTTCTTTATCGTTAGATTGATCACGGTTTCGTCATCGCCATCATCAAAGCCGGTCATCTGAGACATGTCAGATTTACGGTCAAGCACCTGAAGCTTATCTATAATATTAGCGGGCAAACTTTTAGATGCAACTTTGGGGTCATCGCTGAAAAACTCTTTCCCGTCTACAAGGAATTTTTTAACTTCCCTTCCGTTGATCGTTATTTTTCCATTCTCATCTATTTCAGCACCGGGCATTCGTTTTATCATATCTTCTACCACATCGCTTTGCTGGGCCTTATACGAGTCGGCATTGTATTCTATGGTATCGCCTTTCACTTGTACCTCTATGGCCTTAGCTTCCACTACAGCCTCCCCAAGCATAATAGCATCTTCTTTCATGTATATATCTCCTAAGGACACAGACTTTTGGGCATTTGCTTTGAAGTACTGATCAGTATATCCGATAAATGATATTTGAGCAATATAGCGTCCTTGTCTGACTCCTACGCTAAATTTTCCTTTCTCGTCCGTCACCGTACCAGTTACATAGGCACTATCTTTAGCNNTACTGGCCATCTCTATCGGCTCTTTCATTTCATTGTCGAATACTGTTCCTGTTATCGCTGTGGTCTGCGATTGTGCACTCAATCCTAAAAATACACATAGAAATAAAAGTATGGGGATATTCCTTTTCATTTTCCTTTTAATTATTTTTGACTGATTTGTGTGACTGGCAAAACATTAAAAGGTTTAATTATATTTCTATTTTTTATAAATCTTTTTATTTTACTATCTTTTTATATCTTTATAAAAGAAGAAACAGCAAGGATAATCTTTCTGAAAAAGAGTTATCTTTGTAT
>NZ_DLIY01000009.1:0-6159 GCF_002483985.1 Dysgonomonas sp. UBA7630 | reverse complement strand
GAAAGCTTTTGGGAAGATATGATGATAACATTCCAATTTCCAGTAGATTCCAGGCTAGTAGCTATATTATAACCTATGACACTATTTCCTTCTGTAATTAAAGCTGTCTTCTTTTTCTGATTTGGAGACCCGATTCTCATCCTTCCTTTCATATGCAAAATGTATTGAATAGCTTATAAAGGAAATAATTTGCCTAATATATTTTGTTATACATTTTTGCTTATTAATTACATAATTCACAGATTAACAAGTCATATCTATTTTTCAATTGTTTTAACTATAGAAAGACAGATATCTGTCAGATACAATTTAAAGCATAATCTGAGTATTATGTATGAAAAAATAAAAGCATTCGCCGGATTGTCAACACCGCTATGCTCCATCACTTCCGGTTGACTGAAAATCAAATAATAATTAAAAACAAAGAAAATGGAATTAGGTATCATTGGTTCAATAGTCATTGGCGTCCTTGCAGGTTTTATAGCCGGTTACATTACAAAAGGACGTGGTTTCGGTTTAATTGTAAACCTGATAGTGGGTTTAATCGGAGCGGTCTTAGGCGGATTTCTTTTCAGCGTACTAGGTATAAATTGGGGTGGGATTGTAGGAATGCTGATTGTGTCAGTTGTCGGTGCAGTTGTCTTTTTATGGATACTATCTTTATTTGGCGGGTATAATCGCAATAATAAGTCCGGAGGTAAATCTAACGGTTAGATTATTTAGTTGTAAATAATAAAAAATAAATTATGAAAAAAATCATATTATTACTTGCTTGCATAGCTACAGGACTTAGTCTTTCCGCCCAAAAAGGAGACAAAGCTGCTATTGGCAGTTTAGGTTATCAAACCGATTATAAACGTTTTGCAATCGGTGTACAGGGACGATATAACATCCTGGATAATGTACGTATAGCTCCCGATATTACATTTTATTTCCCCAAAGATAAAGTAACAGGATTGGACGTTATGTTAAATGTGCATTATGTCTTCAAACTTCCACAAGAAAGAATATCAGTCTTCCCTTTAGCCGGCTTGGGTATACAAAATAATTTTTATGGAAGACAATCAGTTACAATCGGGGGAACAGAACAAAAAACAGATTCTCATACAGAAACAGATTTAGCATTCAATCTGGGAGGAGGTATTACCTACCAAGTAGATGACAGGTTCTTTTTGAATGCTGAGGCTCGATTTATATTAGGAGACAACGACTGTGCTGTAATCCTGATTGGATACGGATACAAATTTTAAATAAAAAATTATACAAATACAATTATGAAAAAGATTATACTACTTTTTATTATTACACTTTCAGCGGTTACCTTATCAGCTCAGCAAAAAGAAGGCCAAAGTGCCCAAGCGGGTAGTAATACTACATTTGTTGATAACGGTTTCTGGGATAACTGGTTTATCGGAGCCGGAGCCGGGGCAAATATCTATTTCGGAGACAAAGATGTAGATGCTACTTTTTGGAGACGGATGACGGTAACCCCTAATTTCCAGTTTGGCAAATGGTTTAATCCTTATTCCGGAGCACGGATCAAACTATCAGGAGGGACGAATATTCATACCTTTAATAATGATGCCTCCCTGATGACCCGCAACAGGTACGTGAGCGCTGAACTAAATTATATGTGGAATGTGACCGATTACCTGATGCCTTATAATGCTGACCGTGTTTACGCTTTCATTCCTTATATCGGTATGGGCTGGGCTTACGGCTGGGACTACAAAAAACTACCTGAGTATGCAAGCAACAGCAATCACGTAAACAGTGTAACATTTGATGCAGGTATCATTAACCGTTTCAGATTTTCGCCACGCGTTGCCCTTGATATTGAACTATCGGGTAAATTGCTCAAAGATGAATTTGACCAACGCACAGGAAGCAAAAGAGGTTATGATCTTTTGGGAACAGCCTCTGCCAGTCTTGTTTTCACAGTCGGAAAGAAAGCGGTATTTACCGAAGCAATACTAAGGGATCAGTCTGAAATAGACAATTTGAACAACACGATCAATATGCAGCGTGCTGATATGGCAAGATTAGCGCAGCGCCCGGTTGAACAGGCAGAACCTACTGTCGTTGTAAAAGAAGTTATCAGGGAAGTCCAGGTTAGCGAAGAACCTGTCAATAATGTTGTCCTGTTCGGTATTAACAAGGTAAAGGTTGAATCCCACCAGGAAGTCAATGTTTATAATGTAGCCAAATATCTGAAAGAAAATCCGGATAAGAAAGTCAGGGTTATCGGCTATACCGATAAGGAAACAGGAACGGCCGTCATAAATGAAAAATTATCCAGACAAAGGGCTCAAAATGTGGCTGACGTCATCACCGGCAAATACGGGATAAATCAGGATCGTGTTATTGTTGAATGGGAAGGCCAGACCAACCCTCCTTTCGATGTAATGGAGTGGAACCGTGCCGTAATTTTATATATTGAATAATAAAAGAAGAAGGAAAGATGAAAAAGATTTTAAATATATTGTTTATCTCAGGATGGGTGTTAATACTCTCCTCATGCAATACAAAAACTGGAGCAGACAAAGACTTTGAGAATATGAAAGATTCTGTAAATAAGTCTATTGATAAAGCGGCTGATAAAACAAAAGAGGATGCCGGGGAGGTAAAAGATTCCTGGAATCAGACAAAAGATGCTGTTGATAAAAAAGCAGATACAATCAAGAGCAATATAAAGAAAGACGTCAAAGATATAAAGGAAGATGTTAAGAAAAAATTAGATTGACATCCCAACACGGTGAAAATGCCGACCGATCAGAATAAATAAAGAGGTCGGCTTATTTCAAATTAAACAAAGAAAAATGAAAAAGATTATAAGTATACTGTCTATCTCAGTATTTGTATTCGTTTCATGCAATACAACAAGAGGCGCCGGGAAAGATTATGAAAACGCAAAAGAATCGGTCACTGAATCTGTCGATAAAGCCGTTGATAAAACAAAAGAGGGTGTCGGCAATGTAAAAGATTCATGGAATAATACAAAGTCGGATACCATCAAAACTGTTATAAAGAAAGATGTTCCGGTAAAATAGTATTATATCCGGACTATGTGAAAATGCCAACCGATCACAATAAATAAAAAGGTTGGCTTATCTCAAAGATGAATATAATATGAAAAAGTTACTGATTCTAAGTATAATGATATTAACGGTTGTTGGTTTTATGTCTTGCGGAGACGATGACGACGATGCTCCGGCATTAGGTGCCAATGTGCAGGTTACAGTAAAGAACTTAGTGGGTACTATCCAACCCAATACTACTGTTTACTTATACAAGGATACGAAAGTAGATAGTTCTACAAAAAGTGCTGACGCGGACAAACATGTTGTAACAGATCAGAATGGTGTTGCGACATTCAGTTTAAATTTTACAGAATTAAATCTATTAGAATCCAAAACGACTCTGTCTTTTGCCGTCTTTTATGAGGTTGGAGGTGTTGAATTTATTGCTCCGGGCAGTACTAGTGTGACTGTAAAGAGAAATGATGAGAAAAAACTGAATCTTATAATTCCAATCTAAAAAGAAGAAATACATGGAAGAACAAATAGAAAAAGAAGATGATTATCAGAAAGATAATCATCTGAGTGTTGGAGTAAAAAAATATTTAAAAGTGCTGAATGATGGAGTTCCTGTTGAAACATTATCGAAAGAGGATGCCCGCAATGTTCTTGTAACAGCACAGAATGGAGTGAAAGTAGATTTATCAGGGATTGAAGAATCTGAAAAAATAATTACAGATAAAGATTATCCGGTAAAACTAACGATTGTTCGTCCTAAGGGAATAACAAAAAAACTACCCGCTTTTATTTTTATACATGGAGGTGGGTGGATTTTAGGTGACTATAATACGTATAAACGGATGGTACGCGACTTAGTCATAGAATCGGGATATGCCGCTGTTTTCATAAATTATAACCCTTCGCCAGAAGCTAAGTATCCACAGGCTATCAATGAAATTTATGCAGCTACCAAGTGGGTATCAAAGCATGGAGACGAAATAAATATAGACAGTAAACGTCTGGCTCTGGTCGGAAATAGTGCCGGAGGAAATATGGCTATTGCTACCAGCTTATTGGCAAAGAAAAATAATGATTCATTTATCAAAGTTCAGATTTTATTATGGCCCGTGACAAACACTGATTTCGATACAGAATCGTACAAAATGTATGGTGAACAAAGATTTTTGACTGCATCAATGATGAAATGGATGTTCGATCAGTATACAGCCGATTTAAAACAACGTAAAGAGATTTACCTTTCACCTCTTTTGGCTTCTATTGATGAACTTAGGGGATTACCACCTACCATCGTACAGGTGGCAGAAAATGATATATTGAGGGATGAGGGCGAAGCGTTTGGGCGTAAGCTCGATGAAGCAGGAGTCGATGTTACAACTATCCGTTACAATGGTGTAATTCATGATTTCGGGCTATTGAATGGGTTAGCAGCCTCACCCCAAACACGTTCGATGGTCATATATTCGGCAGGTATATTAAAATATTATCTCAAATAAATAAAAAATAGTTATGAAAAAAGTATTATTTGGTCTAGTAATTGGCTCTTTAGCAGGGTATTTAATTCGTAAGCTGCAAGACGATGGGCAATTTGACTGTATTTATGACAATGCTAACAAATTTTTCAGGAAATCAAAGAAAGATTTAAAGAATATAACCGATATTGTTAAAAACGAAGCCGGATATTTAAAAGATCGAGTAGAGGTGAAAACTGAAAAATAAAAAAGAATGTTTTTTCGATTCTTCCGGTAAATGAAATACGGTAAATAAAAATACCATTTAGGGAAATTATTCCTTAAATGGTATTTGCCGTATGTTTTACAAAGATTAGGAATAAAGCTAGAGACCTCTGATCTATACCCATACGATCAAATTTCATATACATATATAATAGGAATTACACATCTAACGAGTCCATAAAGGTATATAATCACACAATGGTATATCTGTAATATACCTACATAGAGCTTCCTATTGCTTTACCCTGTTATTGGATACAATAAATACTTTCATTTAATGCTTATTTACTCCATCTGTCATATTTTAATCGTTTAAACCAAAAAAAGGAATCTACAATGAAAAGTAGAATGAAAGGAAGCATAAGTAAAATACTTATAAATGTTTTTATCCCCAATCCATTGAATTCTCATTCGGATGTAATCTCTTAGCAGGCACAAATACCGAAAAATTTCTATAGATATAAAATGGGGTTGTGTTTGTTAGTTAAAATATTTGTTATTCGTATAAAAAAAACAATAATTAACTATATGTCAGTATTTTATAGCAAAAAGGCAGTGATCTTTAAATACTTAGACGTATCTTTGTATTAAAGATTTGAGTTTTTATTACAAATTTCATACTTATCCTTTAATTCCGCAGATTTTGAGTTTAAAGTGCTTATTTGCCGTAATTCTCTTCTGATTATTTATTTTATAATTTTTTTACAATGAACATTTTTATCGCAGGTTTGAGTTACGATGTTAACGATGCCGATTTAAACACTCTTTTTAAGGAGTATGGAGTTATTAATTCAGCTAAAGTTATTATGGATCGTAGTACCAGCAGGTCTAAAGGCTGCGGGTTTGTTGAAATGGACAACAACGAAGATGCAAATAAAGCAATTTCAAAACTGAACGGAGTTGAATATGATGGAAGAACTATCTCAGTCTCAGAAGCAAGACCTCGTCAGGAAAGAAATAACAACTCTTATGGTAACAATAGAGGAGGTTATAACAACAGATATTGACAAATATTTTACAGATTCAATATAAAAATAAGGTAGCTCAATCGGGCTACCTTATTTTATTTACTCTCGATCATATTTTTATCTTAGTAAAAAATATCTATAGAAAATAAGTTGCTGATAGATGGATTTTAGATAAGATCTTTCAGCGTAGAGATACAACATTGAACAATATGTACTCCAATATTTTGAACTCTGTTTTTTATAAGTAGAGCTGTATATTGATCTACAATACCACACTTTTTTAGGTGTAGAAACAACTATATTTCCGATCCTGATTTTTTGTTTATTTGTCAGATCAGGAGGAGTACTGGTCATAACCTAATTTAAAAAGATATAGGAAAACGTGATGAAGAAAACGCTTTTAGACACTATCCAGTAAAC
>NZ_DLIY01000008.1:0-9495 GCF_002483985.1 Dysgonomonas sp. UBA7630 | reverse complement strand
ATCTGAAGTAATATAAAAAACAAAAAACAATGACAATTACGATACAAGGAGATAAACCGATAGGATTGGCTAGCGATCATGCCGGATATTCTATAAAGCAATATATTATTAGCCTCTTTGATAAACAAGGGGTTAAATATATTGATTATGGAACTTATTCTACAGAAAGTACCGATTATTCTGACTATGGTCATAAATTGGGAACAGCTATCGACAATGACGAATGTGATTTTGGTGTTGCTGTTTGTGGTACAGGCAATGGCATTAATATGACATTGAACAAGCATAAGAAAGTACGTAGCGCGCTTTGCTGGAATGTAGAAATAACTCAATTAGCAAGAGCTCACAATAATGCGAATGTACTTGCATTACCGGGAAGAATGATTTCTCCTGAGGAAGCTTCTCTAATGGTAGAAGCCTTCTTCAATACTCCTTTCGAAGGAGGAAGACATCAGAGACGCATCGACAAAATCCCTTGCATCTAATCTGGTTATTGTAAATAAAATAAATGGAGGCATTTCGTTAGAGTGCCTCTATTTTTTATATATTCTCAACTTCTATTTTGAGTAAATAGTCAACATTGGCAAAAAGAGCATGCAACAATAAACTATTCTCGATATATACTCGAATCATACGCTAGATTTACTATTTTTGTGTATTGCTATTTATATAAACATAAACACTATGAAAGGAATTATTCTTGCCGGAGGAAGTGCTACACGACTTTTCCCACTCTCTAAAGCAATATCAAAACAGATAATGCCTGTGTACGACAAGCCAATGATCTATTATCCGCTATCAACACTTATGCTGGCAGGTATCCGGGAAATATTGGTTATATCTACACCTCGTGATCTCCCTATGTTCAGAGAGCTACTCGGCACAGGGGTAGAACTCGGCATGAAATTCGAATATGTGATACAAGAGGTTCCGAACGGACTTGCGCAGGCTTTTGTTCTTGGCGAGAAATTCTTAGATGGTGAGCCGGGTTGCCTTATCCTTGGCGATAATATGTTTCATGGGCAAAACTTTTCGCAGATGCTAAAAAAAGCGGCCTCTATCGAAACCGGAGCCTGTATATTCGGATACTACGTAAAAGATCCTCGTGCATACGGTGTTGTAGAGTTTGATGAGTCAAAAAAAGTGTTATCTCTTGAAGAAAAACCCGAAAAGCCAAAATCGAACTACGCTGTACCGGGACTATATTTTTATGATAAAACGGTAACAGAGAAGGCCAAAGCCTTAAAACCGTCGGCAAGAGGTGAGTATGAAATTACAGACCTAAATAAATGCTACTTGGAAGAAGGAACGTTAGAAGTACAATTGTTTGGTCGTGGTTTTGCATGGCTTGATACAGGAAACTGTGATAGCTTACTAGAGGCAGGAAACTACGTAGAAACAATACAGAATAGACAAGGATTCTATGTTTCTTGTATCGAAGAAATTGCATGGCGCAACAAGTGGATTGATGACAATCAGCTGGCTGCTCTTGGGCAAAAACTAGATAAAACAGCTTACGGACAATATATCTTAAGTTTGGTCAAATAAAAATCGCATAAAAATAGAAACACATTATATCAACAAGAAATCGTATACTGAAAAATGAAATTTACGGAACAATCCATCAAGGGAGTCTGGGTAATAGAGCCTAAAGTATTTAATGATGAGAGAGGATACTTTATGGAATCATACAAGAAAAATCTTTTCGATGAGCACATCGGTAAGATTGATTTTATTCAAGATAATGAATCTAAGTCTACTCGTGGAGTACTAAGAGGATTACATTATCAAATAGGAGAATATTCTCAGGCTAAATTAGTAAGGGCACTTAAAGNNATGTTGTAGTTGATTTAAGGAAAAGCTCTCCTACTTTTGGACAATATCTAGCTGTAGAGCTAACAGATGAAAATAAAAAGCAACTATTTATGCCAAGAGGTATTGCTCATGGTTTTTTGGTGCTTAGTCAAGAAGCGATTTTTTCTTACAAAGTAGATAACGTATATGCTCCTGCACATGAAGCGTCTCTACTATGGAGTGATCCATCGGTCGCTATCAAGTGGGGAATAGATGAGAAAGAACTAATCTTATCACCCAAAGATAAAGCCGGAAAATTGTTATCCGAAGCTATTTTATTTGACTAAGAGTAAATGGCAAAAACAGTACGAAAAAGAACAATACGAAAAAGAGTAAACAGGAGAAAATCTAAAAAAAGTAATTTAAAGAAATATATCCTGTCGATGAGTGTAGCTGTATGCTTAGGCATTGCAGCTTTCTTCGTTATTAAAGGATTTTTTGAAGAACCCGAATCTTTCGATTCTAGTAAATATTTTGTGAAGGGTATAGATGTTTCACATCATAATCCAATTCTTAATTGGGATAATGTAATGGAACAAGATATAACATTCGCTTATCTAAAATCGACAGAAGGTACGACACATGAAGACCGGAATTATCCTTTTAATTATGATCTGGCTCGAAAGTCTAATATAAAGGTAGGCTCATATCATTTCTATACGTTTGCCTTATCGGGAGAAGAACAGGCAAAACATTTTCTTAAAACAGCAAAATTTAATAGCGGAGACCTGATTCCTGCTATAGACGTGGAACATTCTCCGGCAAATCCGTATAGTAAAGACAAAGAATTTGTAATTACTGTTGTCAAAGAGCTTAAAATAATGGAAAATAAGCTGTATGAACATTTTGGAGTTCATCCTATAATTTATACCAACAGAGACTGTTATAAACTATATATAAAAGGTAATTTCACTAAGAATATTATATGGATGTGTGATCTACACAACGAGCCATCAGATGATGTTAATAACTGGAAAATATGGCAATTTTCGCATAAAGGAGAGTTACCGGGAGTAGACGGGCATGTTGATTTGAATTACTATCGATATACATTCAACGAGTTTAAAGAATTATTACTACCTTGAACACTCAAAATTAAGCTGATGAAGTATCTATATATTGCCATATTCGCCTGTTTCTTTTTTACATCCTGTTTTAAGGAAGATAAGTTCGAGAACTCAAAGAAGGGAAACTTCGAGGCTCTTTGGCAAATTATGGATGAGCATTATTGCTTTTTTAATTATAAGGACGTAGATTGGAACGAGGTCTATAATCGTTATTCGCAACGTATAAGCGAAAACATGGATAACGATGCATTATTTGCTGTCTTAGGCGAAATGCTTGCAGAGGTACAGGATGGACACGTAAATCTAGTTGCCTCGCACAATGTAGCTCGTTATTGGAAATGGTTTGAAGATTATCCTGACAACTTTGACTCTAAGATACAAAAAAACTATCTCGGAACAGATTATGGTATTGCGGGAGGACTTAAGTACAAGCTGTTGGATAATAATATAGGATATATATATTATGGCAGCTTTTCGAGTGGCATCGGCGAAGGAAATATCAATCAAGTGCTCGATAGGTTTGCACTATGTGATGGTATCATTCTCGATGTGAGAGATAATGGAGGAGGCCTGATGTCCAACAGCGATAGGCTGGCATCTCATTTCTTTAACCAGAAAACACTGGTTGGTTACATGAGGCATAAAACAGGAAAAGGGCACGATGACTTTTCCAAGCCCTACGAAATATATGTAGAACCAACAAATGGTGTCAAGTACCAAAAGAAAGTGGTTATACTTACAAATCGTAGGTGCTACAGTGCAGCGAATGACTTTGTTAACGCTATGCGATATGCTCCCAATGCAACTATAGTTGGCGATAAAACCGGCGGGGGAAGTGGACTTCCATTTTCTTCAGAATTACCGAATGGTTGGTCTATACGTTTTTCGGCATCTCCTATTATGGATGCAGATATGAATCAACTGGAGTTTGGAATTGATCCGGACATTAAAATAGACATGACAGAAGCAGATATGGATAAAGGTATAGACACACTAATAGAAAAAGGGAAAGAAATAATAAAAAGCTCCGCCACGAGTCTATCTTTTTGAAATTAAAAAATCTAAATACAAAGCCATTTAAAAACATATAGCACCATGTAGGTGTTATACAACATATAATAAAGATCAAAATGATTTATTAAAATATAAATATTTTGAGATTCATTTTGTATAACTTTGTGTAAAGCAGAGATTTCATCTACAAACCTGTAAAACATTAATAATCATGCCTAAAATTACGAAAGAAGCCGCCTTAAAATATCACAGAAGCGGGAGACCCGGAAAAATTGAGGTTGTACCTACTAAGCCGCATAGTACCCAAATGGATCTGTCTCTGGCATATTCTCCGGGTGTGGCAGAACCATGTCTCGAAATAGAAAAAGATCCTCAGCTGGCGTATGAATATACGACCAAAGGAAATCTGGTTGCTGTTATTTCGAATGGGACAGCGGTACTTGGACTAGGCGACATTGGTGCACTTGCAGGCAAACCTGTAATGGAAGGCAAAGGGCTCTTATTTAAAATATTCGCAGGCATTGATGTTTTTGATATTGAGGNNGAAAAAGATCCTGAAAAATTCATCCAAACAGTCAAGGCAATTTCTCCTACTTTCGGGGGTATTAACCTAGAGGATATAAAAGCACCCGAATGTTTCGAAATAGAAAGAAGATTAAGAGAAGAGCTTGATATTCCGGTAATGCATGACGACCAACATGGCACAGCGATCATTTCTGCGGCAGCTTTGATAAACGCATTAGATATAACGAAAAAGGATATATCCACAATAAAACTTGTAGTAAATGGAGCCGGAGCTTCTGCTATAGCATGTACAAACCTATATATGAGATTTGGTGTGAAAAAAGAAAACATCATTATGTGCGATAGCAAAGGTGTAATCACTACCAAACGCCCTAACTTAACAGATACTAAAAAAGAATTTGCGATCGATAGCGATATTACAACGCTAGAAGAGGCGATCGAAGGTGCAGATGTTTTCTTAGGATTATCTACTGCTGATATTCTTACAAAGGAAATGATACGGAAAATGAATAATAATCCGATAGTATTTGCTCTAGCGAATCCGAATCCTGAAATTTCGTACGAAGAAGCAATGGAATCACGCGATGACATTATTTTTGCTACCGGCCGTTCCGATTATCCCAATCAGGTAAATAATGTTTTGGGATTTCCATACATTTTCAGAGGCGCATTAGATGTAAGAGCTACAACAATAAACGAGGAAATGAAACTCGCTGCATCTAGAGCGATTGCCGACCTTGCAAAAGAGCTGGTTCCGGATGTTATTAATTCAGCCTATGAAATAAAGAAATTGACTTTTGGAAAAGACTATATTATTCCGAAACCACTAGACCCAAGATTGTTAACATCAGTATCTACCGCCGTAGCCAAGGCCGCCATAGAGAGTGGAGTAGCACAAAAGACAATCACCGACTGGGTAGAGTATCAAAACAGGATATCTGAGATGATGGGATATAGCAATAAGCTAATCCATCGTCTGACAGCTCTTGCCAAAAGCGAAAGAAAACGTGTTGTATATTGTGAAGGAAACCATGTTAATACTATAAAAGCTGCTATCATTGCGTATAAAGACAACCTATGTGAACCTATTCTACTGGGTAGTGAAGAGCGAATACAAAATATAGCCAAAGAGAATGGACTTGACCTCAACGGAATAAAAATAATAAACCACAGAAATATATCAGAGGATGTACGTAGGGCGCGCTATGCTCAGCTACTGAGTGAGAAAAAGTCGAGAGAAGGTATCCGCTACCAAGAAGCATTCGAGAAAATGAGCGACCGCAACTATTTTGGAATGATNNCAGGCGATGCTGATGCAGTTATCACAGGGATATATAGCCACTACCGTGAATTTGCAAAAACCGCACTGGAAGTGATCGAATTAAAGCCTCAGTATAAACATTTTGCGGCCATGCATATTGTACAAACAAAAAGAGGTCCATTTTTTCTTGCTGACACACTTATTAATCGTTGGCCGGAAGAAGATGTGTTGATCGAAATAGTAAAACTGGCACACGACACTGTACAATATTTCTCTACAGAGCCGGTGATTGCAATGCTTTCGTTTTCGAACTACGGTGCTGATGATAACGGAAGCCCTAAAAGTATAGCAAATGCAGTAAGATATTTTCATGACAATTATCCGGATTATAATATTGATGGAGAAATGCAGCTGAATTTTGCGATGAATAAAGAGTTAAGAGATAAAGCTTTCCCATTCAACACACTTAAAGGCAAGGATGTAAACACATTGATATTTCCCAATTTAAGCTCAGCCAATATATCCAGTAAACTATTGATGGAGTTGGGTATTGCAGGTGAAAGCTTAGGGCCAATTCAGATGGGATTGCGTAAAGCTGTACACTTTACAGATATAGAAAGCTCTGTAAGAGATATAGTCAACTTAACGGCTGTAGCTGTTGTGGATGCAATTGCAAACAGTCTACAAAATGAGTAAGTATATTGTTTCGGTAAATATTGAATAATAGAAACGAAATGCAACTGACTTTAACTCCGATACAAGATTCAGATATCGAGTTATTAAGCGAATGGTTACATAAGGATTATATACTGCAATGGTATCATGATGCTGATGAATGGATTCATGAAATAAAAGAAAGAGAAGGAAGCTTTAACTTCTTATCTCACTATATTATTCTTGAGAATAATAAGCCAATTGGATTTTGTCAATTTTATGATTGCTTCGATGCCAAAGAAGACTGGTATTCGGTGGAGTGCCCAAATAAAATATATAGCATTGATTATTTAATTGGAGAAGAAAATTTTCTAAGGAAAGGATATGGCAAAGAAATTATAAGAATTCTTACTAATAAAATAATCCGAGACAAGAATCCAAAAGCAATAATAGTTCAGCCGGAACAAGAAAATATAGCGTCATGCAAAGCTCTTTTAGCCAATGGGTATATTTATGACTTTGATAATAATTATTACATACTAAAATGCTAATTAGTATTATACAATTGGAGCTGCAAGAACTGAGGTTTATTTTTTAGTGAAGATTTCATGTAAATTGTTAGCTTTATAGAAATTTTCAATGATAGTTATGATAACCAAACAGAAAATTACAATATATTTAAAGTATCAAAATATAGATAACTTTGCTCGTATTGC
The DNA here is from genome assembly GCF_002483985.1 of Dysgonomonas sp. UBA7630. Lineage (NCBI taxonomy): Bacteria > Pseudomonadati > Bacteroidota > Bacteroidia > Bacteroidales > Dysgonomonadaceae > Dysgonomonas > Dysgonomonas sp. UBA7630. Next base: position 2,404 of record NZ_DLIY01000008.1, on the reverse strand, counting down.
TAGTACTAAAGAGAAAAATATATTGGAAGATAAAGATTGGGTCCTTATCGAAAATTTAATACAAGATATCCATTTATTAAAAAACAATATGGTGTCTAGTGAAATGAAAGATAAAATAGAAAACAAAATCAAAGATTATACAGAAGGTGAAAATGAACTTATCGAGAAACTAATTAGTCTAAAATTTTAACTCCCCAAATATTTCTGCATGAGAATTAGCTCTAGTGAGGCATATTTCCACTGTATCGAATTCTTTTGAGAANNTATAAAATCAATATAATTCCTTATGAAGAAATTTACTTTTATATCAGAGTTTAGAGGCGGTACATATATAACTCAACATTCTGCTAAAGATATTTCAAATGCGCTATTAATGTGGATAGAGTCTTTAGATGTCTCTATATACTCCAAACGAATAGTTCTTAAGCTTCAAGAAGAAATTAATGAAGAAAAACCTATACCAATAAAAGACTTGGATAGTGTGTGGTGTTGTTCTTTCTCTCCTTATAACTCCTTCTTGTTATTGAATATAATTGAAACTATATAATAATTAAAAATCCCCACACATTTCTGCATGAGGAGTTTAAAATTCTTGTGGAGCATAACACCAAAGTATCGAATTCTTTTGAGAAAATTTGACAGAAAGGTGAACTTTATTAAATCAATAAATTTGTCATGAGAGATATAATATATGACTTTGCTCGTTTTGTAGGAGTCCGTATCCGATTTTACTTCCTTAAACTCATAGGGTTTCCTAAACCACTTAAATATTTAGAAGGTGATTCTGATGACTATGCAAATAAGATTAGTCACGGATGCATTAATACACTATTATAGGAATTCCTATTGTATTTGGAATTATTATAGGAATTGCTTACTTATATTTTAATTAAAATCTCCACACATTTCTGCATGAAGAGTTTTAAATTATTGTGGAGCATAGCACCAAAGTATCGAACTCTTTTTGCGAGGATTTTGAGAAAATTGTTAGCTTTATAAAAAAAAACATGAAATTACATGAAATAAAAGGATTATTTAATATGGACAGTGGTGCTCCATCACCTATAATTACATCAAATGATAATGAATTCTGTGTATGTTTTTATATAGATAATGGAGATGATAACAACTTGAATATTTGCATTTTGAAATTTCCCCACTATTTAATATATATATTTGGTATGCCAAGTAATGAGACGTTGCACGGTCATTTTTATAATAAGTTAGGTATAGAATCTTATGCTTTTTATGAGCTTATTGATTCAGATTTAATTAAGCAATTAAAGGATATGGATAAGTGTCACCCATATTATCATTCTGAAAAATGGAAGGAATACCATCATTACATTATTACTTTTCACGATAATATGTTTGAATGTGTCGCAAAAAGTTATAGCATCAAGAAATCAAATGCTTCTAAATATAATGAGGTGAAAAATATCTTAGGTATTTTATAAATTAAATCCCCAAACATTTCTGTTTGAGGATTTAATTTCGTGGAGCATATCGTTCCATAACCTATGATATTTTACAATCTAAATACATTTATTATAGTACTGTTAATCAGATTCTAAATATAGTAAAATATTTCAAAGTACAGTAGGATATATCAATATTTGGGTGTAACTTTGGGTGTATCTAATAAATAGACTATGAATATAAAGTATAATGCTTCATTTAGACTTGAATCAAGAAAAGACAAAAAAGGTTTAGTCATAGATAAAAATGTGCCTATTCGTATGCGTGTTACTTATGCAGGCAATAGAATTGAGTTCGCAACAGGGTATAGAATAGATGCTTCGAAGTGGGATACTGAATTACAAAGAGTAAGAAGTGGATGTAGCAATAAACTGAAACAGACAGCATCAGAAATAAACGCTGACCTACAAAAATATGAGTCTGATCTGAAAAATATATTCAAATCATTTGAAGTAAGAGAGGAAAATCCTACAGTAGAGCAAATCAAAGAACAATTCATCGTTAAAAGTAAATTTCAGACAAGACGAAATGACAATGTGTTTTTTGATACATTTGATAACTTCATAAAGGTTAACTCAAATAGATGGACTAATAGCACATTGATAAAAATAAATCAGGTGAGAACTCATCTGTTTAATTTTGATAGCAAATTGTCTTTAGAACAACTTTCGGAGGCAAAACTCATTAGTTACGTCAACTTTCTGATAGGTAAAAAAGATATGCGTAATACTACAGTAAATAGACATATTCGCTATTTGAAATGGTTTTTGAGATGGTGTGAGGCTGACGGTAAAAGTGTAAATGCTGCATATAAGGGATATAAAACGGGATTAACAACGACAAAAAAGAAAGTTATATTTCTAACTTGGGATGAGCTAAAGAAAATAAAGAACTGTGTTATACCAGTGGAAAATCCAGTTCAGAT
>NZ_DLIY01000024.1:0-56597 GCF_002483985.1 Dysgonomonas sp. UBA7630 | reverse complement strand
ATTAACACTGGATTTTCCATACCAGAAACAAAAGAATATTTATTAAGAGTACGAGATACTTTTTTATTTGCCTGCTACACAGGCTTAAGACACTCTGATTTATATAATCTAAGAAAATCAGACATAATCGGGGATCGGATGTATATAACGACAGAAAAAACGGCTGATAATTTAGACATACCCATAAATAAGCCTGCAAATAATATTTTGAATAAATACAAAGATGTATATTTTAAAAATGACAAAGCATTACCTGTCATTAGCGTTCAGAAAATGAATGACTACATAAAAGAGTTGTGCAAATTATCAGGGATAAACGATGATATTAGACTTGTACACTATAAAGGAAATCAAAGAATAGAAACAATTTCTCCTAAACACGATTTAATAACATCTCACACCGGTAGGAAAACTTTTATTTGTAACTCTTTGCATTTAGGGCTTTCCCCTCAAACCGTAATGAAAATTACAGGACATAGCAATTACGAGGCAATGAAACCTTACATAGAAATTACAGACTCTGATAAAACAATAGCAATGTCTAAATGGGATAATGTAAATACTGATAAAGAGACAAACAATGATTTGTTAGAGCAGTTAAAAGAAATACCCAAAGAGGAACTCTTAAAGCTACTATCAGAGATGAATATAGAGGCTAATATGGAGCCTCAGGCTAGTGCCACCCCCGATAAACCTATAGCACCAAAAAACAAAAAGAAACAGGCTGATAGCGTTAAGCAAACAAGGCTATTTGATTAAAATATTTACCTGATGTGCTATTTTCTCACTACTATTTTATAGCTTTGAAAAAAAAAGATATGGTAATTATATATATACTAGTATTTAGCTTAATCGTTGGCTTAGTTCTGTCTTTATCTACGAGAGCTGGTAGTAAAAAATCTGTAGGTAATTTTAAAATATACAATGACTCACATAAAGGAACATCTTTTGCTTCATTGGAAAAGTGTAATGATAAAACTCTGGAAATAGTCGAAATTCCAGATGAAGTAACGGGAATAGGAGCGAATTGTTTCAGCAATTTCAATAATTTGAATATCGTTAAATTTAATAATCAATTGAGAATTATTGGGGACAATTCCTTTTCTGGATGTGTTAGATTAGAGTATATAGAAACTCCTAACAGTTTACTGAAAATAAATAGAGAATCATTTAAGGGGTGTATAGGGTTAAAGAAAATAGTTTTAGGCGAAAGAGTAAATACTATAGGATACTTTGCGTTCAACGAATGTCCTAATATCGAAACTATAGAATTAAAATCGTTTACTCCGCCTGATGGCGATGAGACATCATTTGACGGAATTGTAAAACAATCTGCAATACTTATAGTTCCAGTAAATACAAAATCGCTATATGCGTCATCCCCAATGTGGAATCAGTTTAAATATATTCATGAGGCAGTATTTTTATGATAATATTTTGTTTATTAGCAAAATACACAACCGACCTACTTATCGCAAGCAAGACGGTTGTATGATATAAATATTATATATATTATTCTTACAGAGGCTGTCTGACTGAATTATGGCTTCAAATAATAAATACAAGCAAAACTTACATAGAATAACCTGTGTTTAATTGATATTATAGGTCTTCCCCCTTTGCATTATTGTACTCATTATCGTAAAATATTGATATATAGTATTTTGAGTATTCTTTATTAATCATAAACCAAACAGATCGCATAGAACATTTCTTTATAATAGTCGACCAAGTATCCACTAAAATATCCTTTTTTAACTCTTCTGTAATATTAGGTAGCTCTTCTTTTGTATATTTTGATAATATAGAAAGTTCTATTTCTTTACTAATAGTTGTCGAGTCCAATTCTGCGGGAAGTTGATAATAACTAGCCTGATATCGTTTGTTCTGAACTAGCATTTCGTAAGATATATTTTCTTCTTCTGATAATGTGTAGTCTGATAAAGATGCTGATAAATACTTTTTATTCCTATCAAACTGTCTGCAGAGTTCGTTGAATCTTATTTTTATATCAGTCTCACTGCTAGGATTAGCATCAATCACTGCAATTCGATATACCTTATCTCCCTTCGTTACAATATGTATATTGACATTTGTGCCATTAAACTCACCAACCAGAATATCTTTATCTATTAGACTACTTTTATAACCTTTTGCCTTCAATTTCTTTATCATTTCGGACTTGTTTCCATCAACAGGTATACCAAGAAATTTAGTTACTTCATCTTGTGCACATAAAGAGGCAGAGAGGATGAATAGCATTAAAATGAGTAATGACTTTTTCATATCTATTAAGTTTAAAAATTGATAATTGCGTAAAAATAAAAAATATTAATAAAATATTCCTAAGGAGCTTCACTTTTATGTATCTAAAAACTTATTATATTAATTAACTTTTTTTACATCCATAAAAGAACTATCAAATTATTGTTTCTATGGTATTCTAACTTTTGTGAAAGCTAATATGGATTAGTTTTTAACATTATAAATAATTTATAATGATATATATAAATTAGTTGCTTTAAAAAAAAAGTGTCATTTACAAGTTTAAATAATATAATATTTTTCGAGAATAAGAGAGAATGTTATTTGGTTCTTCTTCATAGTGTTTGCAACAAAACAACAAGCAATAATCCCGATACAACAAGGGCACTAGCTAAAAACTAATGCCCTGTTTATCTATTAGCTTAGTACATACTTTTTCTTTAAAAGTTCCTCGCTGTCTGGCTCATGCATGCTCGTTAGTAGTAATTTATCTAATTCTATGGGCGAATATTCCCTTGTGTCATAATTATAAGACAACATCTCATCTTCGGAAAAATCACCACGTGCCCGAATTATTCCTGTACGTGAAGGGAAATCGTGAGCATATACCAAAGCATGATATTTTAATAGCTCATTTTTAGCTTCAACGTACGCATTTAAACGCTCCAGATAGGTATAATGGTATTCTTTAGCTTCGACTGTATATAACGGCTCTATTTTAGCTTTATAATCCCTAATTAAGCCTATTTCCTTACTGTCATCATTCCATACAAACAAATCAAGATTAAGCATTTCTGACTTGTTGTATATGGGGCGTCTCATCCAATCGACTTTAGTTTGATATGGTGCAAAAAATGCTGTATAGCTTTCTTGTACCTCTTTTTTCTCCTTTGTCAAAAAAAACTTTTTCTGAGCCTCTTGTACAATTCTATCTGTAAGGGTTGCTATTCCCTCTCTACCATTTTTTATAATAGATATAGCTATGTCAAACGTGAGGAAATCACCTAAACCATTATCTTTGAACTCACATAAAAGTTTATTACAGTCAACAGTAATACTTTCAACTGCTCTTATTGCTTCATCGAATTTTACCTGATTCAAAGTGTTAAAAACGGCTTTCATTTTATCTTTACTCATTACGTATATATTTTAGTTCTCTATTTACTTTATTGGCTTCCAAAGGGGCATTTCTATTGACTTTAATCTGTACAAAAACACCCTGAAAAGCCTTATTTATTAGATTTATTTTTGATAGTGTATTTTCATTTTTTCTATCAAAGTGTAAAGTGAAGATTGGTTGTAAAAACAACCATTTTGTATTTACTAAAGCTGTTACCCGCCGTAAATTTTTGAATTGTTTTCGAGGGGTTATCCTTTCCCCACTTTTTCCTATTTTACTATAGTAGCTAGACAAGGTTCTTTTCATTCTCTTTTGCCCGTTCTATTTGCTCTAGTTTAGTCTTTTTCCATTCTTTCACCCAATTGGGAACTGTATCAGATGGATCAATTTTACTTTCTTTAAAAAATGGCTTCATTTCGTCTGATAGTTCGTTGTAGTCTGATTCTGTAATGGTGTAGCTGTAAGTTTTAATTTTGATTTCCATTTATTGTATTTGTTAAGTGTTGTTGTTATTCTTTTTGTTTACATTTAGTCGTTTATCTAATCAAAATCAGGCGAATACTCTCCCATACCGTCCTGCCTATACTTGTTAATTATCTCTTTATCATAGTTATATATTTTAGTTCGTTTGTTGTAGTATTTCTGTTTAAATCTGTCGTATTTTTCTTTGGTATTAAAGAAGAAGATAGTATCACTGTCTAGTTTTATTTTATATCCTTTGCTTAGATCGGGCGACTCAATGCCTAATTCTTTTAGCTTTTCTCTAGTCTCGATTGCAATGGTATTGATATATCCGTATTCTTCTATTTCGTCCATGTATTTGTTTGTGTTGTTTCTAAGTATAATATAAGAAGAAAACAACACTTATGCAATCAGAGAAAACCGCTAAACCTGCACCAAATCAAAGGTTTCAATAAGGTCTAATACTGATGGATTCGATAAGATCATTTCTTTTATATCAGGTGAAAATGTGTCTGTATTAGCTTTCTCTGTAGGCTCTGATATAATTACATTCTCTTCTATTGCTTTTGGCTTAACAAGATAGCTGTGTAGCAGATCTCCTATATCATAACCTTGCTCTTTTTGTTCCTGTGTACAAGCTTTCTCCAAATATGTAGAGACTGAAATATCGTACCTTTTTGCCTTGTATTTTTTGGCTATTTGCTGCCATTTAGCGAACGTTTCTCCCGTCTTTGATGTATCAGGGAACAGAAGGATTTTACGGTCTCTAATCGGCTCTAAACTATGCTCATTAAACCAATCTCTTGCACCTGTAGCCATCCAAATATATTTGGGTCTTTCGCCTGATGCTATAACAGCAGATTTTTCGCCCTCAACAATACAAACAACCTTATTTTCATTGTGTTTAGCTCTTATCTGGTGCATACCAAACAAACAACCTCTATAATTGAACTCATCATTCCCTGATAAAGCCTTATGAAGTAAGAAGCTATCTTCTACTTTTGATCGTTTACCCGTCTCTTTGTCGTACTGTTGACGTTTAAGCGATCTTAGTTTTCCGTTTTCGTCTATATAAGGAAACGTTATCGCACCATCCGTAAAGCTGCCAATAAAGAATATGTCTTGTAGGTATTTAACAGTCCACCAATCGAATAAATCCAATAGGTAGTAATTAAAGTTGTTACTTCGTGATGAATTATATTTATATTCCTTTCCGCTTCTTTTTGATATAAAACTTCCTGATTCTACAAATTTAGTATCAAGAAAGTCTGTCGGTTTGGGTGGTGTTTTGGGTATTGATTTGTATTCTTTTACTTCCGTTTTATCTATAAACTCTCTGGGCGGGTTATGGCATCCGCAATTGTCTGATCTATCGCATCGACCGCAATTCTCATCAATATAGTTGTTATCTGCATCTACATATCTGACAAAGGTTTTCTTATTGCACGAAGGACAAAAGTGTTTACGGCTGGTCTTATCGAGTTGAAATATGTATGTCATTATTTTTGATTTTTGCATTGTTACATCAATAGAAAAGCTTAGTGAGTAGTGCGTACAAGTGCGTACATTGCGTACCCCTACGCATAGTACGCACCCCTACGCATTTGTTAAAACTTTACTAATTCTTTTCGTATTTCTTTAATATATCCCGCACTCTTTTTTCACTAATACCAACTCTTTCTGCGATTTTCCTTCCAGATAAACCTTGGTTTTTTAATGAAACGATTTCAAGGTTGCGATCTTCTATATCTCCCTCTGTCTGTTCTTTGACTAACTCAACCTCCGCACATGATTTGTTATATTTAAAATGTAGAAGTGAATTTTCTTTAACAACATCATAGACTGACACATTTTCTCTATTATATATCGCCTCATCAGTTCTACACTTCAATTGAACAACATATCTCTGATTCGGGTCGAATGAGTTTCTTCCAATCGAGAATATTGCATCAGCGAAATTAGTTTTCATCTTAGAGCCTTGCAGATCGGTTAATTGTATTGGTCTGTGTGGATCGGTTTTTTTATTATGTTCTAATAATAACAACGTCAATCCTTTTTCAAACTTTAGATTATTAAGTTTATCCATTAATGGCTTTGCTGACTGTGCTTTATCTGTATCACCTGATATAAGTCTAGTCATATTGTCCACTATTACAATTTTAGCCCCAGTACCATCTATTGCAGATACTAAAGACTGCATAAAATAGTCATCATAGCTAACCCCATCAGGAACAAAAAAAGGACGTTGAAACTCGACACGAAGAAAATTCGAGTTAAACTGATAGTGTTCTCTGTAATCATTGCTGTATCGTTTCTCAAACTGCTTCTTTGATAACTCTAAGTCTAAGTAAAGCACTTTGTCTGTTTGGCTTATATGCTCAGCCATTTGATAAGCAAAAATACTTTTACCTATCCCTGTATCGGCAAATAATATTGTTATTTCCCCTTCATTCATCAAACCATAATACAAATCTCTAGGTATGGGTTCTTTGTTAGCTTCCATTAGATCGTTATACGCTGTATTTACTCTAAAAAAGCCGAAAGAATGAGCAATCGCATCATGTTTGCCCCCTGTTAGTGCACTGTTAGGAGTTACAACCTCATTGATTAATTCTTCCATATCAGAGTCGAATCCTTCCATCGATAAAGGCATTTGTTTATCTGACTTATTTTCACTACATTTAGTCATAATCAATTGTTTTTCTCCCTCTGTTTCTCCGATTCTGTGCCCTGCAATCTCTGCGGGGCTTGTTGTTTGTGTCATGCTTTACGCCCTCCCTTTCTTCTTCCTGCTAGTTCTAAAACCTTTTCACGATTCCATATAATCTTCCTTCCTATTTGAGTGTAAGCTCCGTCTAACTGCCCAGACAATTTAACGTTTGCTGCATTTGCCCTTGAACAACCTAGAATTTCTGCTAAGCCGTCATATCCATAATAATATTTTTTTTCTTGTGGTGTTGATAAATTTGTTAGTTCTGTTCTGATAAGCTGAATAAGCTCGTCTTTTGTCATGTTAGATACTAAGGTGTTGTTCATCTTGATTGTTGTTCGTTGTTAATGCCAATTCTCTCTCTAATACTTCTTCATCAAACAATACTTTCTTTCGACTAATTATGATAGCCGAAACAATACCCATCTTACGCCATCGCATAAGTGTCTCCCTACTGATTCTGTATTTATTACAGACTTCAGCAATAGTCATTTTTTTTGCCATGTATTAATTTTATGGTTTATACTGGCACTCCGAAATAGATAGATTGTCGATTTAATTAGATAAGAAAAAGATATTCCAACTTTTAACAGTTATTTTTATGATGTTAACTCAAGAAGTTGTATCTTTGTTTTGCTTAAGTATCTAATGTACCAACAATAAATTTATTTCAGGGTGCATTAATTAAAAAAATAAAAAGGCGAGTGGATAAGTTACAAGTTATCTCCTTGCCTTTTCTTTTTGTTGACGCTTCAACTAAAATAAATATAAGTAAATAATTTTTATTATGCAAATCAGAATATAGTATACTACATTAAAGCCTATATACTTTCTATATCAAATAATTAATAATCAGGATATAATCAAACTAAAACTTTAACTTTTCCATTGGAAAGTAGTTCGGTTTTTTGCCAAAAAAAAATTGAGAATCATGATTTACGAGAGTACCCGCCCTTTATAGAGGGGCGGGTATAGGCTTATATTACTTTATCTATTCTATTATTCTTGTTTGGGGAGGATATGTATTAAAAATAAAAAGAAGTTCTTATAGGTCTTTAAAATCAGTTGCTAATTTGAATAAAATGATATCTAAAAGTTGTAAAACACTTCTTATAGGTTTAGATGTCGGTATATATAGTATAAATGTAGGGTGTAAGAAGAGATAGGAAAAATGTTAAAATAAAGCACCCATCTATACATTTTTGGGTGTATAAATGGGTGTTGTTTTTATAATTTACTGATATTCAGTGTTAGTTGTGGAGCATATCGGACTCGAACCGATCACCTTTAGACTGCCAGTCTAACGCTCTAGCCAGATGAGCTAATGCCCCCGATGAAAGCTGTGCAAATATATACAATTTTCGCTAATAATGCCAGATATATAAATAAAAAGAGAACTTTATCTCTATTTACCTGCATACTGTGAGCAGTATTCCACAGCAGACTTAATATTTTCCAGATTATCAAAATCCAGCTTATTTTCCTTAATATATTTCTTGATTTCTTCTTTGTGAGCTTTGAATAACTTTGCTAATGAGTCTGGCGAAGAAAAGCGCTTCTGTGTATTATTAATCTTTATATAATAGAAATTATCAGGCTTGTAATTAAATTTCTCGGAAACGTTCAGTGGAATAGTACGTCCTTCTTTATTAATTACACTTACACTCGTAATAGCGCTTGTTGTAGATGTCGTACCATAACCACTCGGTTTTCCCTCCGATACAGCTTTATATCTCCATTGTATATAAAAAATGAAGTTATTATAATTAATCCGTTCGTAGAATAAATTGCCTTTTATTTGCTCAAACATTCGGCCTTCAATATTGATATATGAAATATCCGAAGGATTGACTATCTCTAGTAAAGCATTATCCGAAGGTGAGAGGAAGAGCATCCTTTGATTTAAAGGATCATAATTAAGCTTTGCATATACAACTGCACCATTTTTATATACAGCTTTTCCATTTTTAAATTCATCGAATATATATACATTGTCTTCTTGAGCTTGCAGTTCCAATGATACAAAAAAGAGACTAAAGAATAACGATAGAAGAAGATATTTGTTTTTCATAATAGGCATTTATTTAAAGCTTTAACAAAGAAAATAAAGTATTTATAAATCTACAAATAATTCAGTATTTATTCTCTTTAAACAGTAAAAGTCCTGATAACTTCAGGACTTTCTTATATTTTATTATACAGAAATTTCAGATCAAATATCCACAACGAACTTTTTTAGCTCTAAACTCAATAGAGGTTGGGGTACCGATTGCTTTATTTCCGAAATTATTATATCCAAAACTCTTTCTCTCAAAAATTCTTTACGAGTAACCAAGCTGATTTCTCTTACCGGTGAAATACCTTTCAGCGGACGCACATTCTTTTTTTGTTGTTCGGTAAGATCTTCTATAGCCATCTCCGGAATAATAGTAAGCCCACTATTATTATCTACAATATTGATCAGTGTGCTTATGCTTCCTGCTTCGTAAGAGAATAAAGAATGTGAGCTTTTACGCTTACGCATATTACAAATTCTCAATATCTGTCCTCGGAAACAATGAACTTCTTCAAGCAACCACAGACGGTTTATATTCAGATCATCTTCTTCCAACTCTTTTTTTGCATAGAGTGATGTTTCGCGGGGAGAAACGTAAGCATAAAATCGTTCGTAATATATCGGATGTTCAGATATCTTATCATTTTTAAGAGGTGTAGCCAATATAGCACCATCTAAGGCCCCGTTCAACAACTTTTCTATTATCTGACCGGTTGTGGTTTCTTCTATTACCAGAACAATATCATAACCATTTTCGTCATGAACTTTCATTAATTTAGGTAATAAATAAGGAGCTATAGTAGGGATTATACCCAGTTTAAACACACCTTGAACTATTCCTTTCTCTTCTTGGATTATTTCTTTTATTTGCTTTACTTGCGATACAATGACACGAGCCTGATTTATGATCTGAATACCAATAACAGTTGGCTGAACAGGCAACTGACTACGATCAAATATTTTAACCCCCAGTTCATCTTCCAATTTCTGGATCATCATACTTAGGGTAGGCTGCGTTACAAAAGAAGCTTCAGCCGCTTTTGCAAAGTGGCGGTGATTGTCCACTGCAATAATATACTCCAGTTGCTGTATGTTCATATCTACGGTATTTAGTTAGTGTTAGTATTCTCTTTGTCCAAATATTGAAGAACCTACTCGTACTATAGTAGCTCCCTCCTCCACTGCTATTTCATAATCATCAGACATTCCCATAGAAATTTCGGAAAACGAATCAAAATCATGGAAATAGTCTGCTTTAAGTTCATCATAGAATAGTTTCAGGCTGCGAAACTCTGTTCTTATCAGGTCTACATTGTCCGTAAAGGTAGCCATACCCATTACCCCTCCAATATATGCATACTTCAACTGCTTCCAAAGACCTTCATCCAGCATCTGCCGACAAGTATCAAATGATAAGCCATATTTAGAATCCTCTTCAGCGATATGAATTTCTAAAAGACAGCAAATACGCCTATTTACACTTGTTGCCTGCTTATCTATTTCCTGCAAAAGCTTCCAACTATCAACACTATGAATAGTATGAACATATGGAACGATTGCTTTCACTTTATTTGTTTGAAGATGACCTATAAAGTGCCATTCTATATCTTGTGGCAACTGACTATGCTTCAGATCTACCTCTTGCATCCGACTTTCACCAAAAACCCGTTGACCGTTATCATAAAGTTTCTGTATAGCTTCTACAGGATGAAATTTAGATACAGCGACAAGTTTTACAGTTTCAGGTAAAGTCTCTTTTATTTTATGTAAGTTATCTGATATATTCATTTCAAGCCGGTAACACAATATAATTTATCAACCATAACTTTATGGCAAATCATACCAATACTACTTTCTTCTTTTCGTCTTCTGAATAAGGGAACACATCCATAATAGTAGTCTCGGATAATGAAGCAATAGTATAATCAGCCAAGGTTCCCTCCATGCCTTTTTCTACAACCTTCAGCGCTTCTTTTATATCAGATGCCTGAGCTAGCATTTGTACTGCTGTTTTCTTTTCCGTTCCACTTTTTTCATCCAAACTAATGAACATTACTTTAGCTTTAAAAAAACGATCGCCATTATCATTAAAGAATAATTCAGACAATTTAGCTCTTTTAATATCTGCGATTGTAAACTCTCCCGATATATAAGGTTTTATTTCTTCAATTATACGGGCTTCCGCCTCTGTGAAAGATAGTGCATCTACTAAATATGGTTCAGTTACTTTCTTTTGCATACCATTTTCCAGTACTTTTTCGTAACTGACTTTGCATTCAAACCAATTATGCATATAGTCTAGGTTATTGTTTTAATCTATAATTTATTGATACAAATATAAACAATTTAATTCATTATATCTATCAATTGATAAAAGTTCTCTATTGCTCAATCAGGAGATTCTTCTATCACAAAAAAAAGAAAATAAAGAACAAATCTATGTATATTTAAGCTATAAAAATCTATATTTCTCAAAAAATATTTAGCCTCATCTTTTTTATTATTATTCAACTTATGAGATAGTGATAATAACACAAAGGCAGGATATTTTAAAATAATAAATTAATATATATGTTAGAATAAAGAGAGCCTTCTGTCTCAAAAAAAGCCTGCAATTATACTGCAGGCTTTCGTTTATTATTTAAATAATTTCTATATTATTCTCTGTCTTGATATTTATAATCGTTCAGCAGTTCTTGAAGACGTTTACGAGCAAAGAAAATACGACTCTTAACCGTACCTATTGGCAAACCTAGTTGTTGAGCAATTTCTTCATATTTATAACCCGACACGTGCATTGTAAAAGGAACTTTATATTCGTCGGCAAAACTATTTATCACTTTTACTATTTCAGATACTGTATATGCGCCTTCCGGTGTATCAAAACCTGAATCTTGAGGTAAATTTAAATGATATAAATTTTCAGTTTGATCTATCATAGTCTGACTGCGAACTACACGACGATAGTTATTCACAAAAATATTATGCATGATAGTAAAAACCCAACCTTTGAAGTTTACGTTTTCATAATATTTCTCTTTGTTGTCTAAAGCACGTAAAGTTGTTTCTTGCAACAAATCTTTCGCCTCTTCTCTATTGGATGTTAGAGTAAGTGCAAAGTTCAACATATTATTCTGCAAGTCTATTAACCTGTCTTCAAATCCTTTATAAGTGTTATTTAGTGTTGTCATTTTTTTGTAATTTTTAGTCGGCTAATGCAAATTAAGTAATCTTGTATGGCTTTTTAAGCCAAAATATAGTAAAACAACGCTTTGTTTTATAATCTCTTTTCATTAATTCTTAAAACAAATATACTCTTTTTTTTCATCAACCAGAAAAAACTTTATAAAAATATACTTTTTTTCAGAAAAACAAGCAAAGACAAAATATATAATCGACTGATAGTATGCATTCTCAAATATTATTTGAATATTAATATAAGTTATAAATTATTTCTATAAACTTCATTAATTAATCAAAATAAGTCTAACATACTACGACAAATTGTCACTCAGATACTCTTTGGCATTTATTTTGTCTTAACAATACATAATTAACAAATATAACTGGTAAAATATTATACAACATGGAAAAAACTGGTAAAATTGGGGTTACGACCGAAAACATTTTCCCTATCATCAAAAAATTCTTATATAGTGATCATGAAATATTTCTTCGTGAATTAGTGTCTAATGCCGTAGATGCTACTCAAAAATTAAAGACGTACGCATCTTTAGGAGAATTCAAAGGAGAAATGGGCAGTTTGTCGGTAAGTGTATCTATTGACAAAGATAAAGGTACTCTTACAATCTCAGATAAAGGTATTGGGATGACCGATGAAGAAATAGACAAGTACATAAATCAAATAGCATTTTCTTCAGCAAATGAGTTCCTCGATAAATACAAGAAAGACGCTAATTCTATTATTGGACATTTTGGATTAGGTTTTTATTCATCTTTCATGGTATCCAAGAAAGTAGAAATCATCACTAAGTCTTTCAAAGAAAATGCCCAAGCTGTAAAATGGAGTTGCGACGGATCGCCTGAATTTACGCTAGAAGCGGTAGAAAAAGCAGAACGAGGCACTGACATTATTTTATATATAGATGATGAGAATAAAAACTTCCTAGAAAAAGCAGAAGTAGACAAACTATTAAAAAAATACTGTCGTTTCTTACCTATCCCGGTAGTATTTGGGAAGAAAACAGAGTGGAAAGACGGTAAATCGGTAGAGACAGAAGAAGACAATGTTATAAATGATACAAATCCGCTATGGACACGCAAACCTGCTGATTTGAAAGATGAAGATTATAAGAAATTCTACCAAGACTTGTATCCTTTCTCTGACGAACCGATGTTCTGGATACATCTAAACGTTGATTATCCGTTCAAGCTGACAGGAATATTATATTTCCCTCAAGTTAAGAGCAATATAGACCTCAATCGCAACAAGATACAATTATATAGCAATCAAGTATTTGTTACCGATTCTGTAGAAGGTATAGTTCCCGAATTCCTGACATTGATGCATGGGGTTTTGGATTCACCGGACATTCCTCTTAACGTTTCTCGCTCTTATCTGCAAAGTGATCAGAATGTAAAAAAGATATCCAATCATATTACTAAAAAGGTTGCAGACAGGCTGGAAGAAATATTCAAAAATGACCGTAGTCAATTCGAAGACAAATGGGATAGTCTCAAGCTCTTTGTTGAGTATGGCATGCTTACCGACGAGAAATTCTACGACCGTGCTCAAAAGTTCTGTTTATTGAAGAACGTTGACGGTAAAGCATTCACTTTTGAAGAATATAAAACACTTATATCTTCAGATCAAACAGATAAGGATGGCAATCTGATTTATCTATACACCAGCAACAAAGAAGAGCAGTTCTCTTACATAAACACAGCGAAAGACAAAGGCTATGATGTAATTTTATTTGACGGTCAATTAGACGTACACATGGCGGGACTGCTTGAACAGAAATTTGAGAAGAGTCGTTTCGTTCGAGTAGACAGCGACACAGTGGACAATTTGATCTTGAAAGAAGACAGTAAAGAGATCAATCTAACTGATAAACAAAAAGAAGAGTTGAATGAAGCCTTTACTTCTCAACTACCAAAGATTGATAAAACCGAATTCACTGTCGACTACAAATCATTGGACGAAAAGGCACAACCAATACAAATAACTCAGAATGAGTTTATGCGCCGTATGAAGGAAATGTCTGCCATGCAGTCGGGTATGGGATTTTATGGTGAAATGCCTAACAATTACAATCTTGTGTTAAACATCGAGCATCCATTAATCAAAAAGATAATGACAGATATAGATAACAAAGATAAAGAGGCGGTAAGTGCCTATGCTAATGAGAATAAAAATATTCGTCAATTGATAGATTTAGCGCTACTGTCAAACGGTATGCTAAAAGGTGAAGCTTTGAGCAACTTCATCAAGAGAAATATGGAAAATATATAATCTCCAGAATATATTAAATTAAACAGGTAATGGCGGAGCTTAATGTCACTAAAAACAGAAGACATTTTGCTCCGTTTATTATAAAAATTTTTCAAGCTAAAGCTTACTTCCGCCCAAAATCTGCGGGAATCTCACCCCATTCATCAGTCTTCCATTTAAGGATTGTAGTTGTATAAGTATTTGTTTTAAGCCAGTTCTCAGCACGTTCTATCATGTAAAAAAGAGATTCATTCTCGGGAATCCGTTCCAACTTGGTCTTACATTTCTTTTCTTTTACCCACTTTATTGCATTTACACTATCTGAATAAATGGGAATAGAAAAACCTTTCTGCTTCAACAAAGCCAAGCCGTGTACCAAAGCAAGAAACTCTCCAATATTATTTGTTCCTTGTTCAAATGGTCCTTGTTTGAAGACCTCCTCACCAGTCTTCACATATACTCCCCTATACTCCATCAAGCCGGGATTGCCACTACAGGCGGCATCGACAGAAAGGCTATCTTTTATAATCTCGGGAATATTATGTATTGAAACCTGCTTCTTTTTTTCAGCATTCTTACCTACATACAACCAAGGACTTTCATTGTAAGCTTTCTCAGCCTCTAGTTTCGATGGAAATGATTTATAAATAGCACCATCATAACCTTCTACCTGAGCTTTACATTCTGCCCATGAAGAGTAGACACCGGTCTTTACTCCATTCCACACCACATAAAAATTCTTCTTCGCCACCTTATTCCAACAGTATATATCACAAAAATATCCGTAAGCTGTACTTACAGATATTCTACATCTTTTATTACTCTAATTACTTTTCGTTAAAAAAATCAGAAGCCTTTTTTCGTGCCTTATCTGCAAACTCATCAACCTTATCTACAAATTTTTCAGTATAACTTTGCGTATGCTTCGACACGTCTTCAAATAAATCTTTAGCCTTAGTTAAAAAATCTTCTGTTTTTCCTTTAAAGAATTTATCCCAGTCTATATCAAGACCTTCCTTATCCATATAATCTTTAACTACAGAAACAGCTTTAACGGCCTGTTCGTATGTAAGCCCAACCTCATCTTGCAGTTTTTTTATCAAGTTTTCCATGATTATAATTTTTGATGGTTTTTATTTATAGAAAACAACAATTAGATAGACAAAGTTCAGACGATAAAACACATACCAATAGGCTAGAATCTGAATCCGAACGAAACAAAAAAGTTTCGATTTCTTAATTCAGGGCCAATATATGCAATATTGTATAGTCCATATTCATACCCTATGTTTATTGTATATATATCATACACCAGACCAACTTTGGCATTCAAACCATAATCGAATCTTCGCCATCGCTCAGGAGTAAAAGATTCAAATTCGACCTCAGGAACCGTTGTAATAACAGGCTTCCCAATATTATCGGATATGACGGTAACACTACTCGTTGTGCCTGTTCCTTTATATCCATAAGCCAGATAAAGTCCTCCATTAATATTAAATGCCCATGACTTTGTGAAATACAATTCATACCCTAAATTAAACGGCATCTGTATATAGTTGCCTGTAGCATTATAATATTCGTCATACGTAGTTACAGAAATATCACCATTTCTTTCTACTGTATGGATATGTCTTTTCAGCCCTTTCTTTGTTACAAACAATCCTGATTGGAGCTGCATATTACTCCAAAATTTATAATTTACATTGAATCCGATATGAACTCCTACTTTAGCTTGCTTATATGTATTTTCATTCTTAATATCCATTCCGGCGAGGTTCAACCCTACATGAATATCCGAAGTGATACGCTTTTTAGGATACTGAGCATTTATAGTGCCAATACTGCAAACAAATAAAGATATAAGTAAAGATATTTTTAAGATTGTTTTCATAAAGTTAGTATAGCTAATGCAAAGTTAAGAGAATTAATCATATATTAAAGTAAACAAACTTCTTTCATCAAAAATTTCGTTACTCACAGCAAGTATTTGTTCTGCCGTCACAGCTTCTATTTTTTGAGCAGTTTCTGCTAATGTATTGAAGTGGTTATGATGCAAAAAATTCT
This sequence comes from Dysgonomonas sp. UBA7630, assembly GCF_002483985.1. Taxonomy (NCBI): domain Bacteria; kingdom Pseudomonadati; phylum Bacteroidota; class Bacteroidia; order Bacteroidales; family Dysgonomonadaceae; genus Dysgonomonas; species Dysgonomonas sp. UBA7630. The sequence goes on along the minus strand of NZ_DLIY01000024.1, from coordinate 40,462 downwards.
TCCCTAGAGCTAAAGCCAGATTCTCATGATTATCTCCCATCACTCCTATTTGTCCGATAAGTTGCTTCTTGGCTGTGCTTAGTTGACTTGATGTAAGCTTCTCTTTTCTTAATCTATTTAATTCTTTATGCACCAAACTGATACACTTATCTACATTTCTCTTATCACAGCCAAAATAAATTGAAGTTATCCCCGTATCAGTATATGATGTGATCGACGAGTCTACGTTATATACATAGCCTCTTTTCTCTCGTAATGAGATATTCAAACGGCTATTCATTCCCGGACCACCCAAAAGGTTATTCAAAAGATTTAAGACTCTTCTATTGGGGTCACACAATGAATATGAACGTCCGCCAATCAGAGCATGTGCCTGCGAAGTATCTTTATCCTCCCTCTTATTTACTGACGAGATGTCAACTGGCTTTATCCGTTGTATATCTGATTTTATATCAGGAATAGCCGACAAATATTTCTCGGCATAATAAACAATCTTCTTAAAGTCTGTTCTTCCAAGTGAAAAAAACACCATATTGGAAGGATTATAGAATTTGTTCACAAAACCCTTAGCCATCTGCCCATCAAAGTTCTGCAACAGCTCGGCACTTCCTAATATATTATGCCCTATCTGGGACTGATCAAAAACAAGGTTTTCGAATTCATCAAAGATCAGTTCTGATGGACTATCTTTATACGAATGTATTTCGTCTATAATAACCTCTACTTCTTTTTCAATTTCCGATTGGGGAAAATTCGAATGAAAAGTAATGTCAGAAAGTAACTCTATCGCACGACTAAAGTGTTGCTCAAGAAAGACTGAGTAAACAACCGTTTCTTCTTTATTAGTAAATGCATTGAGCTCTCCACCCACATTTTCCATACGGTTGATAATATGATACGCCCGTCTTTTGTCCGTGCCTTTAAACAGCATATGCTCTACAAAGTGAGCCATACCGTACTGATCGGGAGCTTCATCGCGTGTACCTGCATTGACTATAAAACCACAATAAGAAACGTTACTTTCAATTGGTTTGTGCACAATACGAAGTCCGTTGGATAATGTATGAGTGAGATAATTTATCATTTCTTCATGTAAAACGCCCTTTCTTCAGGGCTTAATTTTTCTATTGAGTAACGCAACATCGTACGAGGCATCTCTTTACTATAACGATCAAGAAAATCAGTTAATTGCATTTTATCTCTCTTACCTACCTCTCTTAGCATCCACCCGATAGCTTTATGCATCAGATCATGCTTATGATATAATAATCGTCGGGATAAATCTAAAATATCTTGATAATCGTTTCGACGGATAAATGCGAATGTGGCAATAATAGCAATACGTTGATCCCACAACAGAGAGCTGTCCGCTAATTGATACAAAACTGATCTGTCTTTATCTACAAGGTACTCTCCAACAATATCTTTTGCACTGAGATCTACCAAGTCCCAGTTATTGATACGATGTGTATGAGCCAAATAAAAATCTACAATCTCTTGTTTCTTAGTCTCGTCCTTTGTCTTTTTAAATAACTCTACGAGAATAAGCAAAGCACACAGGCGACACTCATGATATTCATTATTGAGAAGTTTTGCTACCTCTGTAAAAGGAATATCTTTATATTTCTTAGCTACTTTTCGAGTATCAGGAACAACAACTCCCAGAAACTTGTCACCTTCTCCATATTGACCTTTCCCTGTTTTGAAAAAGTACGGAAGAAATTCCCGCTTTTCAGGAGTTGAATAGGCATTTAGCTCTTCTTGTATCTGTTTAGCTATCATTATATTCTCTATAAAAGGTGACAAAAGTGACAGATTTCAGGCTATTTTCATTTGTCACTTTTCAAAGTTCATAAAAATAGCCTTCGATGTACAATAAGATAAATATTGATGCTTTAGATAAAGAGAAAACGGCTTATTTCAGTTTCCACTCGGCACCATCCTTGCCATCTTTGATTTCAAATCCGGCTTTAGCCAATTCGTTGCGAATCTGATCTGAAGTAGCCCAATCTTTATTTTCTTTTGCTTTTTGGCGAATTTCAAGCAATAAATCTACAGCTTTTCCAAATGCTTCATTATTGCCACTATTTGCACCTATTGCATCATTACGGATACCAAGTATGCCAAACAAAAAGATATCAAATACTTCTTTAAGTTCATTTATATCTTCCTGATTCAATGTTATATTACCGGCACTAGCAGAATTGATTGTTGTTCCGGCTTCACAAAGATGCGCAATTACGATTGCCGAATTCAAATCATCATTTAATGCCTCATAGCACTTGTTCCTAATATTTTTCACATCTACAGAAGATGTAGCTGAAACAGGAATTTTCTCTATACGTGCGTATGCATCATAAAGTCGTTCGAGGCTCTTTTCTGCAGCTTGCAAGGCTTCGTTACTGAAATCTACTGTACTACGATAATGCGCCTGCAAAATAAAGAAACGAATTGTCATAGGGCTATACGCCTGTACCAGCATTTTATGAGTGCCCGTAAAGAACTCATCCAGTGTAATGAAGTTTCCTAAGGACTTGCCCATTTTCTGCCCGCCGATAGTTATCATATTGTTATGCATCCAGTATCTTACTACCTGATGCTTTTCCATTGCCGTATTCTGAGCTATCTCGCATTCGTGATGAGGGAACATAAGATCGAGCCCACCACCATGTATATCAAATTCTCGGCCAAGATATTTTATACTCATAGTCGAACATTCGATGTGCCACCCGGGAAAACCATCACTCCAAGGCGAAGGCCAACGCATAATATGTTCGGGTGCAGCTTTTTTCCACAGAGCAAAATCAACTCTACTTCTCTTCTCTTCCTGACCATCGAGCTCACGTGTCGTATTTAGCATTTCTTCGATATTGCGATGAGAAAGAATACCATAATCGTAATCCTTATTATATTTCTCTACATCGAAATAAACCGAGCCATTACTTTCATATGCATATCCGGCTTTCAATATACCTTTGATTGCCTCTATCTGCTCTATGATATGCCCCGAAGCATGAGGCTCTATAGATGGAGACAGTACGTTCAAAGCATTCATTGCCTTATGGTAGCGATTTACATAATACTGAACAACTTCCATTGGTTCCAACTGCTCCAAACGTGCTTTTTTGGCTATTTTATCTTCGCCCTCATCGGCATCATTCTCTAAATGTCCCACATCTGTGATATTACGCACATAACGCACCTTATAACCTAAATGTGTGAGATAACGAAATAGTATATCAAATGTTATAGCAGGACGGGCATGTCCGAGATGGCCATCTCCGTATACGGTTGGTCCACAAACATACATCCCCACATGCGGTGCATGAAGCGGTTCGAATACTTCCTTTTTTCGTGTCAGAGTATTGTAAACCAATAATTTTTGTTCCATAAACAGTCTGTAATTTTTTTAGCAATACAAAAGTAAGAAAATTATATAGAAGTAAGGAGGTTACACTCCGAATATTAAGTGTGTAACCAAACCTATGTATTATTAAATATTTAGAGATTATAGGTTTCTTTATTCCTGTTACCGAAAACTCAATTTATATTCCATTGCTTGATTCCAACTGAAATTGCTCCGGTATAGTATCCATAATTTCAAAAAGTTCATCAACCGACTCTGTTCGCAACATCGCCACTCTTACTTTCTTAAAATCGGGCAATCCTTTAAATAATGAGCTTGCAGCCAAATGACGCCGACTGTGAATAATTCCGCCACGTTCCCCTGAATGAGCAACATTTTTGCGGATCATCTCTTTTAGAACATTCAAGTACCATCCAAACTCTTTCTTCGGAAGTGTTTCACCTGTTCTCAAATAATGCTTCACCTCTTCAAATATCCACGGACTACCGATACTCCCCCGCCCTATCATTACGGCATCCACTCCTGTCTCGTCGAAACGGCGTTTGCAGATCTCAGGGCTGGTTACATCACCATTACCTACTATCGGAATATGTATACGAGGGTTATTTTTCACATCGCGAATCAACTCCCAATCGGCCTCTCCTGTGTACATCTGTGAGCGTGTGCGTCCATGTATCGTCAAGGCTTGTATTCCTACATCTTGCAATTGCTCTGCCAACTCCACAATAATCTTCGAATCATGATCCCAACCTAAACGAGTTTTTACCGTTACAGGGATTTTTACGGCTTTTACCACTGCAGCCGTTATTTCAACCATCAGTTCGGGGGTTTTCATCATACCCGAACCGGCACCCTTGCCTGCTACTTTCTTTACCGGACATCCAAAGTTTATATCCAAAATATTCGGGTTGGCATCTTCACAGATTTTTGCAGCTTCCACCATTGCATCTACTTCTCGCCCGTATATTTGTATAGCCACAGGACGCTCTTCTTCACTGATGGTGAGCTTGGCCTGAGTCTTATTCACATGACGAATAAGTGCATCGCTGGATACAAACTCGGTATATACCATATCTGCTCCAAACTGCTTGCACATAAGACGAAATCCCATATCTGTTACATCTTCCATAGGAGCAAGAAAGACAGGGTTTTCGGAGAATTTTATATTGCCTATTTTCATTATATTATAGTGTAGATTCTTATAGATATTTATTAAATATCGGGCACAAAGATAAGTATCTTTTATCAGAAGATAAAAAGATGGAATTGATCTTAACTATATTATAAACGCTGAGAAAATGAATATAAAAAGAATACAGAGAACAGAGACGAAGCATCAATCTGTTTTTGTAGCACGCAACATCTCTCTTTTTCCGGGAGGTCCGGGAAGTCTTTCAGTTTTGTAACCTGCTTGTTGTAGCATTCTACGCACAACACCTTTAGCACAATAAGTAACTAATATTCCACTCTGGGCAGTAATAGAATACAGTGAATCAAAGATTGATTGCGTCCACATTTCGGGCTGCTTATCGGGAGCAAATGCATCGAAGTAAATGAGATCGAAAGAAGATTTTAATGAGGAGAAATCAAACTTGGTAAAATCACATTCTATCTTCGACAAATAAAACTCAGGTAAAATTTGAACTTCCCTATTCCAATCAGCATCATGCAGCTTATTATATAATATCTTGGCTTGCTCTGAGTGTTTTTCCGAATAATTCAACTCCTCAATAATTGATTTAGGCAAAGGATATAGTTCCAACCCAGTGTAATGAATATTTTTTTCGGTATTGGTTACATCCAATGCTGTCAGAAAAGCATTTAAGCCTGTACCAAAACCAATTTCAAGAATATTGACTCTCTCTTTTTTGCAATGATGCAATCCTGTGTTAATAAATACGTGGGTTGATTCTTGTATAGCTCCATTTACCGAATGATAGTGTTCATTCAGGTCGGACATGAAAAGAGTGTGAGACCCATCAGCTGTTAATTCTATTTTGGGTTTCACACTCATTCCTTTTTGTGTCTAATTATCACTTTTTTTCAATTAAAGCAACGGCGTATGCGGCAAAACCTTCCTCACGGCCTACAAACCCCATTTTTTCTGAAGTTGTTGCTTTTATCGATATATCGTCTACCGAGATCTCTAAAATCTCAGCCATCACTTTCTGCATCTGAGGTATATGAGGATTTATTTTAGGACGTTCGGCACAGATAGTTGCATCTATATTGCCTATACTATACCCTTTCTCGGTTATCACCTCTAATGTTTTTTTCAATAAGATTTTACTGTCTATATCTTTATACTCCCCGGCTGTATCAGGAAAATGAAAACCTATATCACGTAAATTTGCCGCACCAAGAATAGCGTCGCAAATAGCATGTATAAGCACATCAGCATCGGAGTGCCCTAATAGTCCCTGACTATGTTCTATCTTGATTCCACCTAACCACAAATCTCTATTATCAGCAAGGCGATGCACATCATAGCCAAAACCTACCCTTATCTTCATTATATCAAATAACTTTATCTACGAAACAATAATTACTTAAATAAATTTTTCATTGCATCAATATCAAAACCTAGAGAAAAACGCAATGTTTGGTCTAATGGATTTTGTTGAGCGGTAGCCAACAGATAAGCTACATCCAGTTGGAATGCGCTTAGTTTAAATCCTGCACCAAAAGAAAGATACTGACGATTACCTTTCATCTTATTTTCATGGAAGTAACCGGTACGTAAACGGAACTTGTCATTATAATCATATTCTGCACCAAGCGACCATGCAATCTCTTTCATTTCTTCCGAGAATCCACCGGGAGCATCACCAAATGATTTGAAGATACCCGCTATCGGGTTAATATCTCGATAGTCTGCCATGCGTTTACTGAATTCATCATTGGTTTCTCCTTCTTTTTTAACAGGAGGAGTTGGAACCAAATACTTGTTCAGGTCTGCACTGAATGATATTGTACTCACCTCGTTGATTGGATACATAAGAGAAGCACCTAAACGCAGATTGGTTGGCAAGAACTCGTTTCGAGAATCTCCGTTTGTAGAAATTTTCGTACCAATATTAGAGATATTGAAACCAAAACTTAGCAGACTTTCTGAGCTCCCTGTACGGATATAAGATTCGTTATAACCCGAAATATCTGCCGCAAAAGCATTGCCTACTGAAGTTTCTTCAGAAGCTCCTGTATAATCGGCACGGATATAACGCACAGTTACAGCTCCGGAAAAAGTCTCTGTCAATTTACGGGAATATGCTAAGTCAATAGCCAACTCGTTGGGACTTAATACAACACCATTGAAGTCATTTAAATCCGTGACAACTTTCACATCTCCGATAGAGAAGTAACGGATAGATGCACTTAATGCCTGATTATTTTCATTACCTAATTTATAGTAACCAACACCATAAACTAGTGCTATATCATTAATGATCTTTCTCAACCATGGAGTATATGATATTCCAAAACCTGCCTTACTTGGGCTAAATGCATATTTAGCAGCATTCCAGTGTTGGGAATACACATCCGGTGCTGTAGCCACTCCGGCATCTCCCATCCCACCTGCACGGGCATCAGGAGCTATATTTAATGACGGCATAGCCGTTTGTATCGGATTCACGTCATCTTGTGCATACGCGCCTAATGCAAGTAATGCAAAAATATTTACAAATAAGATTTTTCTCAAAAGACTCTTCATTTATTCTACTATTTAAGTAATTAATTTATTTGCTAAGGTTTAATTATAGTTTGTTCGGATTTCTTATTTAATTATTCAGTATGTATAGATAACAATTTTTTATAATATTTATTGTTATCTAGCATAAATTTAACATTCTAATTTATCAGCAAATAGATATTTCTAACAATTTCTCTCCTTCTATCTCTCCCAATAAATGATTTCCTATTTGAACCCTCCCTACTCCAGCGGGTGTGCCTGTAAAGATTAAATCGCCGGTTTTGAGAGTAAAAAACCGACTGGCGTATGCAATTATTTTATCTATCGGATGTATCATTTCGGTAGTGTTAGCCGATTGCACCGTCTTACCGTCAATAGACAAACTGAAGTTCAAATCATTCATCTGTTTGTCCCATTTACCTTTCGATACAAACTGTCCTACCGCTGCCGAGTTATCAAAGGCTTTGGCTATTTCCCAAGGAAGTCCTTTTTTCTTAAGTTCGGATTGTATATCTCTTGCCGTAAAATCGATACCGAGACTAACTTCTTCGTAATAGCGATGAGCAAATCGTTCTGCTATATTTTTACCCATCTTACTTATCTTAACTACAACCTCAGCCTCGTAGTGTATATCGGCAGAGAAATCGGGAATATAGAAATCTTTCTTATCACCCGAAAGCAAAGATGTATCGGGTTTCATAAAAAGAACAGGATCATCGTCGCTATTCGATAATGCCCTGTTCATTTCTTTATTATGTGATTGATAATTTTGCCCTACGCAAATAATCTTCATCTTTTTGCTGTATAAAAAATATACAACAAAGATACACAAGTTTTTATTTCTTTTTATGAATTCCGCCAAACATTTGCCTCAAGCGCATTGTAATTACACCGATTACACCTTCAGCAAAAATACCGGAGCTCATTTTTGAAGTACCCAACATCCGATTAACAAAAATAATAGATACTTCTTTTATATTAAATTTCAGACAATGTGCCGTATACTTCATTTCCACTTGGAAAGCATATCCTTTGAAGCGAATATTGTCCAAATCTATAGTTTCAAGAACTGCACGTCGATAACAAACAAATCCGGCTGTAGAGTCATGTACCTTCATGCCCGTAATAAAACGCACATATCTGGAAGCAAAATAAGACATCAAAACCCTGCCCATAGGCCAGTTTACAACGTTTACGCCACTACAATAGCGTGAGCCTACCGCCAGATCGGCTCCTTGATTAACACATGCCTCATACAAGCGGAGAAGATCGTTCGGATTGTGAGAAAAATCAGCATCCATCTCATACACATACTCATAACTGCTCCCCAAAGCCCATTTAAACCCTGCGATATACGCAGTTCCAAGACCAAGTTTACCAGCTCTTTCCACAAGATGCAACCTTTCGGGAAACTCTGTTTGAAGCCTCTTTACAATAGAAGCGGTTCCATCAGGAGACCCATCGTCAATAACCAGAATATCGAACTCTTTAGGTAAATTGAACACTGCCCTTGTAATGGCCTCTATATTCTCCTTTTCGTTATAAGTCGGGATGATAACTATTGAATCTGACATTTCCTACAATATATTAAGTTACAAATGTAGCATTTTAAGTATTGATAAATAAAAATTTGCCCGACAAAAAAAACTAAAATATTACGATATCCATTTCGCTAAAAGAACTTTTTCAATGAGATTAAAAAAAATTAATACCTCTTTATGGAATTTCAGAGACTTTAATATCTATTAAGTAGAAAAAGACAAGATTAAGTAACAATTTAAAACATACAGTTATGAAAAACGCAGTAAACCTAAACTCAACAGAATGGTGTGACATCGTTTTTGAAGGAAGAAACAAATCATACGGAGCATTCGCTTTAAGGCAATCTTCTTGGAAACGACACATTCTCGCTTTTGCTATCATCTTAGTTTTTGTAGGTTTTGTAACAGCCCTACCATTAATCATCAGTACTGTAAAAGCTGCAACAGGGACACGGGCTGAAAATATGACAGGAGAGTACAAAATGGCTATTCTCGATCAGCCATTAAACAAAGTGGATGAGATTGAAAAACCACCAATTCCTGAACCACCTAAATTTATACAAATGACGAAGTTTGTTCCACCAACAATTGTAGATGACACTAAAGTCAATAATGAAGAACAGATGGTGACAATGGAAGAGGTAGCAAAAGGCAAAGACGCCATTGGAAAACACAAGGTAGAAAACGGTTCTACTGACCCTGATGCAATCCGAAAGGACATTGAGACCATAATGACACCAACAGATAAGGGAGGAACAGAAAAGAAACCCGAGACATTTATTGCAGTAGAAATCATGCCTCAGTTCCCTGGAGGTGAGTCCGAAATGTATAAATTTATCTCTAATAATTTAAAATATCCTGTCGTAGACCAAGAAATAGGAACACAGGGACGTGTTATAGTAAGATTCGTTGTTAGCAAAACCGGTGAAATATCCAACTTGGAATTATTAAAAGGAATCAGTCCGACATGCGACAAGGAAGCAATGAGAGTTATAAAAAGTATGCCAAAATGGATTCCTGGGAAGCAAAGCGGAAATCCGGTTCAGGTATATTTCACAATTCCGATTGTATTCAAACTGAAACAATAGAAGTACTCTGCCCAAGAAGGCTGTATAGAGTTTTTACCTTATCCTATATTGATTTCTCTTCGATCAGGATGACAAAAGACAAGAAAAACTCTATAACAGCCTTCTTATTGTTTCTCGGTAAGGTATTTCCAAAAACGTTTTGGCATGTGCTGGCGATGCAGTTTTGGATTTATACGTTCTTTTATGGTCATCGACTTAAAATAACCTTTCCACAATTCTTGAAATAACTTTTCATCTTCGGCCATCAACTTTTCATCCAATTTTCCTCCCAGCAAATGCTCATCATTATCAAGTGTGATCTCTACCATTGTATTCAGATCATAGTAATACCCATATTTTCTTTTCATATCATAGATAACCCATTTTTGATCCGAAAAGCGATCTTTGAAATGACCAATAGCCAAAGGAAGAGCATTATATCGGGGAAATACAGGTGCAAAGAATATATCGTCAGCCGCTTTTTGAAAACGCACAAACTGTTTCAGATAAAGCTCTTCGTGAGATACCTTTCTGGCTAATTGGCTCATCTGCAAAACATCGCTATCTGCAAAATTCGTTTCTATAGAGATTTTATTATCAAGCGCTTTACGGATATAACGAAACATAAGATCGTCACTTCCTTCTTCCTCCGAAAGCCAAACATAGGAAAGCATGTTGCATGCTCCTTTCGACAGTTTATTTTCTAATCCTTTCCAAACCCGAGTAGCTTTGTCTTCTTGCGTAACCACCGTATAGCTATCATCCATAAACATGGGAGCAATATCTCCTTCTGCCAGTAATCTGTCGGGAAATACTTTTCGGCTATATGCATCAAAGATGGCGGTCAATAAGCCTTCGAAAGTTTTATCGTAAAAAAATACTACCATCAGTCGGGGAATATTATAGACAACTGACTATCATCACCTTTTCGCTTTTTAGGTTCTGTAAGGATTTTGCGAACATACTCCGGGGTAGCTTCATTGACAGTATACATGGGTAGTTCGTTGCAAGTAATAAAATATTGCGCTTTCTTCATCACCACTCCAATCTTTTTAAGGTGTGAAGCATTCAACTTTCCATGCCGACGTGAAGTTACAATATACTGTGCCGACTTAACCCCAATACCGGGCACACGAAGAATCACTGCATAGTCAGCTTTGTTAATATCCACCGGAAATATTTCGGGATGACGCAGTGCCCATGCCAATTTCGGGTCAATCTCAAGATCAAGATCAGGATATGCATCGTCCACTATTTCATCAGCTCTATACTGATAGAAACGCATCAGCCAGTCGGCCTGATATAAGCGATTTTCTCTCACCAATGGGGCTTGCTTTAAGGCTGGCAAACGAGTATCATAGCTATTTACCGGAATAAAACCCGAATAGTATACACGCCTCATCTGTGTCTGTTGATAAAGGATAGAAGACACACGCAAGATATCCTTATCCCGCTCATTAGTTGCACCTACTATCATTTGCGTACTCTGTCCGGCAGGAACAAAGCGTGGAGCAGAACGAAACTTTCGCCTGTCTTCTATACTTTGTAGCATTCCCTGCTGAATATAACGCATCGGCTTGTATACACTGCGATGATCTTTTTCAGGAGCCAGCAGTTTCAGATTTACCTCTGTGGGTATTTCCAGATTTACACTCATACGATCGGCATACAATCCGGCTTCACTAATCAGCTCCTGACTAGCACCGGGTATACTTTTCATGTGAATATATCCATTGAATCGTTGTACAGTTCTGAGATTTTTTATGACTCTCACCATACGCTCCATCGTATAGTCTGGGTTGTTAATAACGCCCGAACTAAGAAAAAGTCCTTCGATATAGTTGCGACGATAAAACTCAATTGTAAGATCAACCAATTCTTGGACGGTGAAAGTAGCTCTACGAATATCATTACTCCTACGATTGATACAATATGCACAATCATAAATACAGTAGTTGGTTAGCATAATTTTCAACAATGAAACGCAACGCCCATCTTCTGTAAAACTATGACATATCCCCATACCACCTACAGTATTTCCAAGTCCGCCCGCTTTATTTTTGCGGACAGTACCACTGGAAGAGCAAGAAACGTCATACTTAGCCGACTCTGCCAATACCTTCAGTTTTTCGAGTACATTATCATTCATAGAAATACAAAGAAAAGCATTTTAAAAGAGAGGTTATTATAAAATAATTTAAAATAAGATCTTTTGTTGAAAAATAATTAAAGCACTAATTACTTGCAATTTATAGTCAATAATTTTATTACCATTAAACAAAATGTATCATTAAAGTCGAGTATAAAGGACATACATCAAATTAATGTTTAGGCATACATTTTAAATTATTTTAACCACACAAAAAGAGAAAACACAAAGTGAAACTCGGCGGAAATCCTTATTTTGCATATATTTGTAATATCACATCTAATTAATTATTACAGGCCTGCCGTTATGAAAAAAATATGCACACTGATTGCTTTATGTATATGCTATTCTGTATTATATGCGCAAAATACAGACAAACAAATTTACAAGCATGCAGAACTAGAGACAATCCTCAACAATATCAGAGAAAAACATATCTCTGATAAAAGAGTAAAAGTGTTTGATATAAAAGTAGATGATCACGAAAAGAATCCTACATTATCAGGAGTTACATCCGACATTGCTGCATATAATGAATTAATAAAGCAGTCTGAAAAAATCTATGGAAAAAACTTCACGGATAAGATAAAATTATTACCCGATAAAGATCTAGGAGACAAGACGTATGGTGTGATAACCTTGTCTGTTGCCGATATACGAGTTGAAGGCAAATTCTCGGCCGAAATGGCTACTCAGGCTACCCTCGGAACACCAATCCGAATTTTGCAAAAAGATGGATGGAGTCGCATACAAACTCCTGATGGATACATAGCTTGGACTCAGGAAATAAATTATCACCCGATGACTAAGACTGAATTTGAGAATTGGAACTCAGCTAAAAAAATAATATTTACAGACTATTTTGGGTTTGCATATTCTGCACCTGATACACAAAGTCAGACTGTATCCGATCTAGTCAGTTGCAACATTCTGAAAAAAGAAGGCGAGGTTGGAGATTTTTATAAAGTATCATATCCCGATGGACGGAAGGCATATATACTAAAAAGCCAAAGTAAAAAATATGAAGACTGGCTTGCCGAAATTACAATATCAGGGAACGATTTTGTAAAAAAGGCATACTCCCTGATGGGTATTCCTTATGTATGGGGTGGCACATCGGTAAAGGGTATGGACTGTAGCGGTTTTACCAAAACAATAGCGTTAATGCACGGTATTATTCTGATGAGAGATGCCTCACAACAGGTACATACAGGCATACCGATTGATATAAGTAATGGATATGGAAATTTACAACCCGGAGATTTGATGTTTTTTGGAAAAAAAGCTGAAAAAGATAAAAAAGAACGTATACGTCATGTCGCATTTTATATTGGCAACAATAAATTCATTCATGCATCGGGCTATATCCGCATCAGCAGCCTCAACCCTAAAGACAATGATTATGACGAAGTGAATACAAAAGAATTCATCAGAGCTTCGCGCATAATAGGGGCCATAGATAAAGAAGGATCGGGAATATGGTCTATATCAAACAATTCATTCTATAAGTAATTAACATTGCACTTAATATATCGAATCATGCCACAATCGAGACGTAATTTTCTAAAAACAGCAGCTCTGACAACAATAGGCAGCGGGTTACTCGCCGGTAATCCATTAGCAGCATTTGCTCAAAATAATAAGAAGACTATTTCATTAAATAAGAAAATGAAGTTAAGCTTTAAGCCATACGATCTGCAATTGCGCCATGTATTCACTATTGCTAATTCTTCACGCACAACAACACCTGTTGTACTGACTGAAATTACATACGATGGCATAACTGGCTATGGAGAAGCTTCTCTCCCTCCCTATTTGGGCGAAACTCAAGCTTCGGTAATCGAATTTCTGAAAAAAGTAGACCTCGAACAATTTTCCAGTCCGTTTGAGCTGGATGATATACTCACCTATATCGACAAAATAACAGAGAACAATACTGCAGCTAAGGCTTCCATCGATATAGCATTGCATGATTTGGTAGGCAAAATAATGAATCAGCCCTGGTATAAAATATGGGGATTGGACAAAGAGAAAACACCATCTACAACGTTTACGATTGGTATCGATACGGATGAGGTTGTTAAACAAAAAACCAGAGAGGCTGCACCATTATACAATATACTGAAGGTAAAGCTTGGAAGAGAAAATGACAAGCAGATGATAGAGGCTATACGGACTGTGACCGACAAGCCTATAGCCGTAGATGCCAATCAGGGATGGAAAGATAAACACTATGCATTGGATATGATCAACTGGCTAAAAGAAAAAGGTATCGTCATGATCGAACAGCCAATGCCCAAGTACAATCTGGAAGATGCCGCATGGGTTACAGAAAGAAGCCCGTTGCCTGTATTTGCCGACGAGTCTTTTCAACGTCTCCAAGATGTACTACGGCTAAAAGGAGCTTTCACCGGAGTAAATATCAAGTTAATGAAGTGCACAGGTATGCGTGAGGCATGGAAAATACAAACTGTTGCACGGGCAGCCAACATGAAAGTAATGATAGGCTGTATGACCGAGACGTCTTGTGCCATCTCTGCCGCAACGCAATTATCTCCAGCTGTAGATTGGGCAGATCTGGATGGAAATCTATTGATCAGTAACGACTGCTTCAAAGGGGTAACAGTTATAAATGGTAAGTTACATCTGGATGATAAGCCCGGAATCGGAATAGAGAAAGTCGGGTGATCTAAATAGTTTTTTGATGATGAATTATATTTATTTATCTATCTTTGCATAAATTTAATACATAAGAATACGTGATATTACTAGCTGAAAGCGGCTCTACAAAGACAGAGTGGTGCCTGGTGGACAGAAGTGGAATTGTAGAACATTTCTTGTCCGATGGTATTAATCCTTTTTTCCAAACAAGAAAGGAGATAAGTCGTTCTATTCGGCTACAACTGCCACCGGTCTTCTTTAAGACTAAATTCCATACTATATATTTCTATGGAGCTGGTTGTTCTTCTCTAGAAAAGAAGAATGTAGTAAAAGCTTCACTTGAAGCCCAGTTTAAAACACCATCGATCATCGAAAGTGACCTTTTGGGTTCGGCTCGTTCCCTATTTAAAAACGAAGCCGGTATTGCCTGTATTTTGGGAACCGGCTCTAACTCGTGTTTATATGACGGGGATACTATTATAAAGAATGTAAAACCTTTGGGATATATCCTTGGGGACGAGGGAAGTGGCGCTTCTTTAGGTAAAATATTTCTTGCAGATTGTTTAAAAGGATTAGCTCCTACTGAGCTTATAGAGCCATTCTACAGAAAGTATAAGATTGATCCGGATGAGATCATGGATTATATTTATTCTAAACCATTCCCAAACAAACTCTTATCTGTTTTGTCATTCTTTTTATACGAATATCTCGAACATCCCTATATCAATAATTTAGTCAGAAAGAATCTACGATCTTTCTTTGAAAGGAATATCCTTCAATATGAATATGCGGAATATCCTATACGCTTTGTAGGATCGATAGCAAAAATGTATTCCTTTATCTTAAGAGAAATAGCTCAAGACTTAGGAATATACATTGATGTTATTATTGAAAATCCGATAAAAGGACTGATTGAATATCATAAAGAAAACGGACAGTTAATATAGATAAGGTATCTATATTACTTTTTATCTTCCTTATTAGCCAGAGTGATTCTTACAGCATTCATGCCTTTTTGACCTCGCTCCAATTCGAATGTCACCATATTGCCTTCTTCAACAGGCACTAAAGTGCTGCTTACATGGAAAAAGTATTTTTCTGTACTGCCTGTGTGTTTAATAAAGCCATACCCTTTATCCTGATTAAAGTATTCTACACGACCATTGAGTATAGGATCTTCTACATCTTCTTTCTTGGGTGTTGAAATAGCGATATCTTCTATTTCTATCTCTTGTTTATTCGTCTGAGTGGGAGGTGTACTGGTTATAACGCCATTCTCATCCACATAAGCGATCATATCTTCAAATGAGTCGACAGGAGCATTTCGTCTTTCCTCTCTTCTCTGCTGTTTTTCTTTTCTCTTTTGCTGTTTGTTTTTTTCTATTTCTCTTTTGTTAAATGAATTTGATTTTGCCATTAATTATATATTTATGTTTTTATATTTGTTACGCTGGAATTGATAATTGATTCAACTTCTTCCCTGTTAATTTCTGAATATCATTTAGCATTGCATTCTCTTCCGCCGAACAGAAAGTAAGAGCAGTTCCACTATTACCTGCACGTCCGGTACGACCTATACGATGCACATAAGTTTCGGGAACATCGGGCAAGTCATAATTGATAACCAACTCCAGTTGATCGACATCTATCCCTCTTGCAGCAATATCCGTAGCAATGAGAACACGTGTTTTTTGCGACTTGAAATTATTCAACGCACGTTGACGTGCATTTTGAGATTTGTTGCCATGAATAGCCTCGCTACCTATACCTGCCTTACAAAGAAGACGCGCAATTTTATCGGCACCATGCTTCGTGCGGGAAAAGACTAAAACCGACTGTTTTTTATCTTTTTTCAATAAATTGATTAACAAATCTTTCTTCTCTTGTTTCTCTACAAAATATAGATATTGCTTGATAGTATCTATAACAGATGATGCAGGTGTAACTTCTACCTTAAGAGGATCTCTGAGGATAGAGCGAGACAAAGAAGCAATTGTCGATGGCATAGTAGCTGAGAAAAACAAAGTTTGTTTCTCTTTCGGCAACTTAGGCAGTAGACGTTTAATATCATGAATAAAACCCATATCTAACATACGGTCAGCTTCATCAAGGACGAAATGACGTATAGAGTCCAGATTTATAAAACCCTGATTAATCAAATCCAACAGTCGTCCCGGTGTAGCAACTAATATATCTATGCCTGTCTTCAATTCATCTGTTTGCGCTTTTTGCTTCACTCCTCCATATATAACACAGTGACGAAGTCCTGTATATTGAGTATAGTCATTAAGACTGTCATTTATTTGAATTGCCAGTTCTCGTGTGGGGGTTAATATTAATGCTCTGATTTCTCTTCTTTTACCACTAACTTTATTCAAATAAAGTTGCTGAATGATAGGCAGTGAGAAGGCGGCAGTTTTACCTGTACCTGTTTGTGCCAATCCTAAAACATCTCGATTGGTTAAAGCCGGAATAATAGCTTTTTCTTGTATAGGAGTTGGCGTTGTATATCCTTTTTCTTCCAGAGCCTTTAATATCGGCTCAATAATATTTAATTCTTTAAATGTCATAAATAGTTTAACTGTAATCTACTACAGATTTTATAATTGAATAATGTGTTACGAACACTGTGCAACACATTTCCGTAACTTGTTAATAAAATAAACAAGAAAGTTAATTTTGACGTCATTTTTTACGATGGGAAGTTCCGCTAAAACAGTGGCGGAGCAAAACATTGCGAAGAAAGATACAATATAAACTCGATTGTTCAAAAGACAAAGATACGAAAACAAATCGACTTATTGTATTCTTCGGGTTTTATTTGATAAAACCCTCTAGTATATAGGGGAATAAAACGATATAGACGATAATAAAAAAGTGTCCTGAAATAATTTGTATTATTCCAGGACACTTCCTCCTTTTTCCTTTATTTAAACATAAAAGAAAGAATATTTGACATCAGACTGTCTCTTTCTGCTTGATCTTTTATCGCTTCGAAAGGAAAACCAATTACACATGTTTTGTAATCGCCATCATGAGCAATACCGGCACTAAGATTATTCTCTGTATATCTGAATACTGTATAACTATTATCTCCGGCTGGCTCTAAAGCATCAGGTGATTCTACGGCATAAGCTACGGAATTGAGTTTGGTATAAAACTCATAGTTGCCAGAAAATGCAGGAAATGGAGACGCTATTGTTTTTACTTTTCCCTCAACTGCTGCACGCCCGACTCTCCACTTATATTTTAACACATCAACAGCAAACTTTTGATCTTCTAATTGAGGCTTTTCTGTATCCCACAGATCAGAAGCGACATAAGCTCCGCTTATAAAGATATTTCCTCCTTGTTTACAATAATCAGTAATTTCGCTTTGCAACTCTTTGGTAAATGTCTTGAATTCAACAGGGCTTACACCTCTACCAATTTTTGTCTGTCGCTGTTTCCCTAATATCAAATCTACTAATTTGTAAGAGTTCATGTCCACAGTTCCGTCCAATATAGCATCACGGCTTACAGATACGAACGAATATCCGGCTGCAGCAATAGATCGCCCATGCATAGACGGATAGTCAAATGTATTTCCGGCAACAACCGTTGTTTCATAATTCGCATTGCTTGCACCAAAGCCTGCTGCATCGTCATCCATCCAAGGTATTACCCTCCTGAATTCGTATTGGCTTCCAATATAATTATACTCTACTTTATCCGGCACTCCATGATCAATAAAGTCTAAAAATCCACCAATACTATCTCTTGATGCAAAACTACAAGGAGCAGATAGTCTATCAAAACCATTGACTATAAGCACCTGTCCTTTCTCTTTCGACTTTTTACATACCGAAAGTATTTCGGAAGGGAAGCTTTGTCCTCCCTTGTTTACAGCAGTTATCTTAAAGCTATATAATACATCTTTTTCGATCGGCATAATCGCATTTGCACCATTCACCATCTTACCATTATCAAAGTCTCCATCGCCTATACGTGTATATACGATATATTGATCAGGCTTTGCGCTTGGCTCGGTAAGATCATCTACCGGCTTCCATTTTAATTCCACCTGAGTATCCCCGGAAAATTGTGCACTAAATGATTTTACAGGTAATGGCTGCACAACATAGTCATAACCATATTGATGGGCCACAAATTTGAGCATCCCCTTATATATGGAGCGACTAACCGTAAAACGAAAACGAGGATCGAGCCCATACTTCATATCGGCGAAATTCTGATGCGATAGTAATTCTAACAACATGGTAGGCACATTCGGAACACGGGCTTCACTATAAGAACGGTTCCACATCTGGCGGCGAGTCCACTGCGGCTCATACTCGCGGCGAATATCTTTTACTATCTCATCCATTATCAGCTCCGTAAGGTCACGGGAGGCCCAGCGAGTCTTACCATTTTCAAACTTTTCATCATTGTGATGCGTCATGTAGATACCCAGACTTCCTATAATAGAATCGTTGAAGGTAGTACCCGCATCGGTATGAAAAGCCATTGCAAGGTCTATCGGAATATTCAGACCGTCGTTCTTCGGTAATACAGAAGAACCTCCGGCAATATAATTTACCCAGAACCCTCTACTTTGATAATCGTCGGTATAGTCATTTTTTCCTTCGCTCTTGTTATATATACTATCGGGAGCACCGGCCCATTGCAACCAATAACGAGCTCCCTCTGTATAACGAGGATAACCACTTACTTCCGGTTTGTAATCTATCGCAGGCAGCTTCTTTATATTATTTTCAATAGTTTCAGAACTCTTAGTATTGTCTGTTACAATGCCACTGGCATGAGGCCGCCTTGCAATATTGCCCATTCCGCCTCCTATCTTAACAGCATCAGCGGTTAGTATGCGTTCGGCTTTATTGCTTTTATTGGTCAATACAACTTTGCAATTTTCATTTACACCCTTATCAAAAGAAAAATAACCCAGAAATATCCAAGTACCTCCACCCATCTTTTGATTAATACTAAAGTCGGTTTTTCCGCCCTTATGATATACTGTATATCGGGCATCATCGGTGCTATTTTGTAAAGTCTTATACGATATATATACCCCATATTTACCATTTTCGGGAATATCGGGTATCCATTCACATCGACTTTCTTCTCCAGCCTTTATTGTCTTTACTTCTTTGTAAGAGCCTGATCTGAATGGATTTTCTCCATCCAGATATGACTCTTTCAAATATGCAAATCCTTCATAGTAGCCAGCTGTCCAGCTGTCTTTTCCATTAATTTCTTTATATATCGATTTATCTTTGTTTCTATCGTTATCTATAATTATTTCACGACGCTGTATATCACGTTCGCGAGGCAGTAAAACATTCGCACCTGCATTTTCGAGCATAGGTACTAAGTATGGCAATACATAACTTTGGGTATATAAATCTTCTACAGTCTGAAAGATTCGAGCTCGCTGCCACTCCCAGCGTGCTAGCTTTTGTTCGTAATACCACCCGTGGCTTTGCCATATAGCCAGGTGATGATTTTGCAACCCTCGGTCAGCAACATAGGGTTGAGATAAGTTTGCGATCAATGGTTTTTCAAGTTTGTTAGCAAACAGCTGTTTTTTTTCTTTTCCAAACAAAACCAAATCTTCTACTTTTCTAGTATCTGTAATCAATTCGACTTTGTATTTTTTATACTTTTCGGGAAGTAGACCTTTGATTTTATTATAAATGGCAGCTACTTCATTTTTCTGAAAAGGAATATAAGAAAGGTTTACTCCAGCAAAGAAGCTTATAGTTTTTCCTTTCACGTTGACAGAGTCTATTTTTATTCTCCCTGTTTTTACATCTTTGTTGGCAAATTCTGTCAGGTATGTTCCAATATTATTTTTAATACTATCGGAAATAATTTGAGCCTTTATTTCATTCACTATAAAAAATGAGAGAAATAAAATAGCAATATTGAAAAAAAACGTCCTTTTCATTATAATCTATTTATCATAAACGTTCAAAAGAATAACCTCTCTTTACTAAACCTTTTATAATTTCATTTAATCTCAAATATAATTTATCTTTCCTAGCAGGATGAGTTCCCGGATGAATAAGAATTATTGCACCATTCAGTGTATTTTCTTTTTCATACGAAAACAACTGATCTATTATCTGTTGAGAAGACATATAATTTTTCATATCCGGTGTTGTATAATCGGCAGCTGTTCTCAGTCCGGAAGTAAAATTAATCGTTATCTGATTTTGCGATTCAATTAAGCTTACATTTTCTTTATTATACCACTCATATGGAGGCAAGTAATAATTTACTTCAGATTCTTTTATTCCATACTTTTCGAGTTCATACATATTTTGCCTTAAATCATTAATAAGGCTATCTGATGTCACAAGAGATTGTTCTCTATTTCCCCAAGAAGCATATAACAAATGCTTATCTGAATGTCCCCCTACATAATGTCCTTTTTTAATAATGTTCTTAATGGTTTCTTTATGTTCTTTCATTCTAAGACAATTCCCTGTAAGAAAAAAAGAAACTTTTGCTTTGTTTTTATCTAATGTCTTAAGAATAGTTGTAGCTCCTTCAAAAGCGGAATCTGCAGAAAATATCAAATGAATTACTTTCTTATCTGTGTTGATTCTAACAGTAGCTCCATAGGCATCTTTTACCGTATTATTCGGTTTATTAGACTGCTTTCTTCCTAGTTGCTCCATTATGGAGAGGTAATATATCATGTAACAAGTACCATCGATCACAGGCTCATTGGTACCATAGGAATCTTGATGAAATACAGCCGGACCATTCTGAAAGGCAGCTAAAGGATCTTTACTGCGACTCACTTTTGGAACGCCCAAGAATGTATCATGCCAACCTTCATTGATGGGGCCATCAACCAATCCTCCCAAACGAGTTTCGTCTGTTCTGGAAGAAGCTGCTCCTTCAGGAAAACCTCCTATAAAAGAGAATCCCCAAGGATTACAACCTAAAATCCAATCACGTAAAGCAGCTTCCATCTCTTGAAATGAACTATCTCCTGAGACCTCTTTATATTGGTGAGCATAAGAAGCAGCTCCAATAATGGCAAAGTTAGCGCACCACACATAAGGCACACCATTCATAAACGGCTCATTACCTGCACGGTTTCGAATAGTTTGTAATCCTTGACGCATAAAGTCGGTGAACTTTTTACTTGTTACTGCATCATCGGATTTTGCCATCAGGTGATGTCCCTGATTAACAAAAGGATAGAATTGATAGTGACGTGCAAATCCGAATGCCCACAAAGGATTAACGGGTTCAAGTTGTCCCCAGTAGTCTCCTGCGGCGAGCCATTTAGGCTCTTTAGTGAGAGTATAGAACGTAGCAGCTGCTAATTCTATATCATCCACATAATTATCTTCTTCATAAAAATAAGGGGAAACCACGCAAACTGTTTGAGTATTTCCGGGATATTCAAGAGCAAAGTCATAGGCAGGCTCTGCCTTATTTGATAATACTTGAGCAAAAGCAGGATCTATATTCTTGAAAAGTTCGGCTCCCAAAGCAAAACAGGAAGCAAATTTACCTGCAGAGGAAGCCACTCCGGTGGTACGGTTCAGTCGAATCTCTCCATTTCTGGGATTAGGTAAGTCTTGAGGCTCTCCGGTAATGAAATAAACCGGTCGTCCCTTGCCCGGTCCCCAGCCATAATCCACATTGTCGTTTTGTGGCAAGCCATAACCGACATGGTCTCGGTCATCTGCTATCTGGTTATACATTTCTTTAGGTGCAGGATTCATTCTGGATAGCCAGTCTAATCCCCAACGGATTTCATCTAAGATATCCGGAATTCCGTTACTGCCAGGACTAGCATCAGCACGATAATTGTCTTGAAAAATTGTTTTATCTTTTGCCTGATAATAAGCTAACATCATGTGATAGATAGCACTTGCTGTGGTGGTAACATATTGTAATTTATCGTCTGCATCATGCCAACCACCGCGAACATCAATATGTTCCCCTGTACGGGTAGGATGCTCTACAATAAAACCATCATGTTGGTGACAAACGGTACCTAAAAAATTATTATGCCCGCAACGTTGACGGCGCATATAATTGAGCATAAAATCAACAGACCCTTCATAAATATCTGCTCCAATCTTAAATTGAGGAGATTTAACGCCGGCAGCTTCAATATAATAATCGCCTTCTGCCTGAACAGAAGAAAAATCGAGACGAAAAGCCGATTTTAATCCCCAATATGCAGCATCCGCAATTTTTCCCTGTCCGCTGTATACTACTTTTCCGTTTTTTGCATCAACAAGAGAAAAATCAGGGGTACCATGTTGAGTTGTAGGCAACACGGGAGGTTGTCCTCTATTGCCACGAAAAGATAAATCGGGGGTAATTTCTTCAGTTGAGATCAATACTGCAACTTTGATATCTTTGGGTAGATATCCCAATTGATTTATCCTTACCCATGAAGATTGTCCATAAGACAGGGAAACCATCATGCAAAAAATAAAAAAAGCGACTAAGCGATGCTGTTTCATGTGACAAAAGATTAAGATAAAAGAAGGAGACAACTTGGCATCCCAGGATGTCTCCTTCTATATAGAATGTATAAATCTAATTATATAAAGAAGGTAGATTTTATAACATTATTTATTCCATCCTGGATTTTGAGGTAAATCAACACCTTCCCCTTTATATAAATCGATTTGCCCTGTTGGAATTGAATTTAAATAATTTTTACCAGCATCAAATACTCTATTGTTACTAGGATATACTTTAATATAACCATCATCGTTTAACGTTATATTTTTCTTTTCATTCTCTGATAATTTACTTTTATCTAAATATGCACCTAAAGCAACATCGGGATTTGAAGTATAATCAAGGTAATCTCCCTTTTTCCAACGCATAAGGTCATAATAACGAAGCTCTGTCCATGTCATAAGTTCTGCTCTGCGCTCACGACGAATTTCCCATATAATAGAAGAAACAGCTCCTGTCTTATTTTCCAAAACACTTGTACGTTTTGGATCATTGATTGTTACTCCGTCAACCTGAACATTATCCTCAGTTACATATGTAAGTTTTTTTATGCCTGCTCTGGCTCTTAATAGATTGATAGATTTATCCAAATCCGCTTGTGTAATTTCCTTTAGCTCCGCACTCGCTTCTGCATAATTTAGCAATACCTCTGCATAACTAAATATTGGAGCATCAATTGTATTTTGTCCTGTGGTTGTTATATTAGGAGATGCAGAGTTATAGAATAAACTAATAACATATCCTGTAGACGATTTTCTCGATCTTGATAATGATTTATCAGAACCTCTAAAACTTATACCCTCTTTTTCAACCGCTGCTAATAAACGAGGATCCCTATTCTTTAATGTTTCTTGAAAATCCTTAGTTGAAGTATACAATGGTGATTGAGAGATTGGAAGACCATCAGTACACACATAATTTTCAAAAGCGGCCTTTGTCATCCCATTTACAACTGTAGATGTGTTCGTATAAGCCTGAATAGAATTAGCCTGTACTCCAAGAATATATGACTTATATAAAATCATTTCTGAGTTTTTGCTTAAGTCTTCCGAATTATAAACAGACTGATAGGCATCTGCTCCTGTAACTAATTTAAATTTCGTTGAAGCAATAATATCCTCAGCAGCACTTTTAGCATCTTGTAAGAAAACCTTTCCATCCCCAGCATTATGATATTTTCGGTAAGTACCCTCATAAAGACCAATCCTAGCTTTAAGAGCAAGCCCTACATATTTATTTACAGAATTAGCTTCATCGGCTTCCCTTAACAATGTTACGGCTTTATTTATATCTTCACGAACCTTATCCATCACATCGCTACGGCTAGTTCTAGGAAGATACACTACCTGCACATTATTAATATCCGTCACTCGTTTATCGTAATATGGGACATCTCCAAAGCGTTGAACCAATTTATAATACGCTAGAGCCCTATAGAAACGAGCGACACCTTCCCAATGATTTTTGGCTTCATCTGTCATTGGTACAGTAGGTATCTTTTCGAGCATAATATTTGCTCGATTGATATACTCATAATTATCTCTCCATTCTGTGTTAGAGCTACTTGGATTGGGCTGATATGGCAAATAAGAGTTTGCTGTTATATCATCTGAGAAGTTAGCACAAGTTGTAGCTCCTGCACTTTGAAAAAAGAACTCAGCAGTTGTGCCTGTACCGATACCATACGCTTTAAATTGATTGTAAAATTTCCATGCATATGTTTTCACATTGGCTTCACTTGTCCAATAATTTTGATCTGTAAAACCATCGAGAGGGTCTCTTTCAAGGAAATCATTACATGAAGTAAAGAAAGCCATTGTTCCTCCGATTATAGCCAGACTTATATATTTTTTAATTTTCTTCATAATCGTAAAATTTAGAAATTAACTTGTAATCCAAATGACAATGTTCTTGGATATGGATATGTACGCCCCCAAGCAGCTTCTGTCTCATTAATCTCAGGATCGACAGGCAAACGGCTATTCTTAAATTCAGCAAGGTTTTGACCACTGAAATAAACCCTTACTTTATCTACGCCTATTTTGCTAGTTAAAGTAGCCGGTAAAGTATAACCAAGTGTTACATTCTTTAGACGAAGATATGCCATACTTAACAGATATCTTGATTGAGACACAAAATTATTTGATCCGGTTACACCTTGACCTACAGCATTACTTGCATGAGGAAAATATGGATTCGGGAAGAATGCGTCAGTATTATCTTCTGTCCAATAATCCATTTGATGGGCATATAAAGCATCGGCACGGTTATATAAAGGCAAAATTAAGTCAGAACTAGCCCAATAATCACGTTTACCTACTCCTTGGAAAAATACATCGATATCAAATCCATAGAAATTAGCCCCAACACGGAAATTATATTGATAGCGAGGTGTAGAATTTCCTATCACTTTCATATCTCCAGGATTATCTGCAGTACGATCTCCCGATGTGATCTCTCCATCTTTGTCTAAATCTTTATACTTAACGTCTCCAGGACCATATTTAAAGCTACCAGTTATTAATTTCGATTGACTTGCAATTCCTGTTTTAAATGTTCCATCAGCATTAAAATCATCTTTCTGGAAAAGGCGATCAGTCTCAAATCCCCAAATTTCTCCAACCTTCATTCCTTTATAGAATTCGCCTAAAGAATTTGTAGGATTATCCCATTTTGTTACCTCTGTTTGATAATCAGATAAAGCAGCACTAGCATATATTGTTATATCCTTGTTGATTGGATAATTAAAATCTACAGAAAGTTCATACCCTCTAGTTCTTATATCTCCTGCATTAGTTAATGGTGCTGTAGTCCCTGTACCTTGAGGTAGAGTCTTTCCATATCTCAGAATTCCCTTATTTTCGCGTTGATACCAATCAAAACTTATACCGAACATATTGTTTAAGAACTTTGCATCGAGTCCGATATCATATGTTCTTATTTTTTCCCATGACAAGTCTTTATCTACTAAGCCCGGAGCAGCAACTGTAGGAACTAATGTCCCTCCAACAATCCAGTCAGCACTTTCAATGTTCATCATTGGTCGGAAAGCATTTGCCTTTACATTCTGATTTCCAACAGATCCTGCTGATGCTCTTAGCTTCAAGTCATTCATAATATTTTTAATCCCTTGCATAAATGGTTCTTCTGTTATACGGTATCCAACTGACCCTGAAGGGAAAAATGCCCATAAATGACCTATAGGAAAATTCGAAGACCCATCGTATCGACCATTAAATTCTACTAAATATTTACCTTTATAATCATAATTTACACGTCCGAAAAATCCGGCAATAGCATATTCGTTGTGCGCAGGTTTCAATATATTCCAAGTCGATGTTGTATATTGAGCCCCGGTTGCAAGCTGTATATCGGGTAAGGCTTGATCCATAACATTTCTACGCTCTGCATAAAAACGTTTGAATTCATTCTTCTCGATATTCGTACCTGCTGTTACTTTTAAATTATGATTATCTGATATTCTTTTAGAATATGTTCCATATGCATTCAATACGTGAGTTTGATCTTTACTATTCCCTAATGCAATTTTATCATATGCACTACCTACTGCCTGTACATATTTATATGCTGTCCCCATTATATTATTAGGATCCCAACCTCCAGACCAAAAGTCTAATAATTGAACAGGGTGTCCATTTATTGTACGATCCATTGTTTCAGTTGTAAAACTATATTCTGCTTTAAACTGCAAATCTTTTGTTATATCAGCAGTTAAAGATGCATTAAGTCTCATCAAGTCTGTTTGGAGCGTATTCATATTAGCTGCATTCATAAAACCCGGAGCATGGCGGAAATACTTTCCTTGATATGTTCCATAAGGGAAATATTGTCCCCAACGCATATAATACCCAAAATATCCGTTTTCCCCTTCGATAGTATTAAGACCGCTGGAATTATAATAATTGAAAGGCTCTTTAAAATCTTTACGAGTAAATAACATACCAACACTTGAAGTCAACCATTTTGCTAGCTTTGTATCAAGACTCAAATTTGCATTATAACGCTTCAATTTATCTGTGTTAATTCTCATGAAACCAGACTGATCAACATAACCTAATGAAATAAGGAAAGTCGAGTTATCACCTAAGCGACCTTGTGCAGAAAGATTATGAGTCTGTTGCGGAGTCCAGTCTTTTAACATTTCTTTGTGAGCATCCCATACCCGATAGGTATAAGCACGCCCATCAATAATTTCCCAATCTTCACCATAAATCATTTCTTTGTTATCAAAGGATCTGCTAGAGGCATATTTTTCCTTCCATTTTATAATTCCTGGAAGCAATACATCATGATACATCCCAAAAGATTCAGACCTTGACCCTGGAGTATTACGCTGAGAGGCAGCCATTAGCACAGGAAGCTCATCAACGGGATCTACAAATTTAACCAGATTGCTAGGTTTACTAAAAGCCATATTACCACTATAACTGAATTTGACCTTGTCTCCTTCTGCCCGTCCTTTTTTGGTGGTAATCAATATCACACCAAAAGCAGCTCTTGCTCCATAAATAGAAGCAGAAGAGGCATCTTTTAGAACAGATACATTTGCAATATCAGCCGGATTTATTAATGTCAAATCAGTAGGAACACCATCAACCAATACGAGAGGCTCTCCGGCTTCTTTTCCATCAATAATAGTTCCAACACCTCGAATGTTCATTTTAGCACCTGCACCTAAATTTCCACTATTATATGTAATTGTCAAACCAGGCGTAATACCTTGCAGCGCTTTTGTCACATCAGTAAGAGGCTTACTTCCTAAAGCCTTCTCTACATCAACAGAAGCCACAGCCCCCGTTAAATTTTCTTTTTTCTGTACACCAAAACCAACAACAACAACTTCGCTCATCATTTGAGCATCTTCTATCATTGTTACATTAATTGTTTTTTGATTCCCTATCGCTATTGATTGTGGTTTATACCCCACATATGTAAAAGTCAACGTTGCATTAGCTGTAGTGGAAATACTATATTCCCCATCCATATCAGTGAGAGTTCCGTTTGTTGTTCCTTTCACGGTTACGCTAACACCAATCAGTGGTTCTCCTTTAGAATCTATAACTTTCCCTTGAATAGTTACCTTTGCTTGTTGTTGCTCCATAAATGTATTTAACTTCGCCCCCGAAGCATAAACACTCATGGCAAATGAGCAAACCAGCCCAATAGCTAACAAACAAAGAATTCTCTTTGACAGTGTTTTTCTGTTTGTTTTTGAGTTATTCATAATACTTTGTTTATTAAAATTTAAAAAATACTTTTTCTTAATAAGTATAAAACATGAGAAGATTAAGGATTAATTTTAGGCTTATAGCTTTTTTTTCATACGTTTATTTAATAAAAGGTTATACAAATATTTAATTTCTGATTTTCTTTTTTATTGAGCAGACAGAACACCAACAATCCCTTCACTAGAAGAAAATAGACATTCTTTATTGCCTAAGGGAACTACTGTATTTATTAATGAATTACCTTTTTTATGTTTCCATAGTAGTTTGCCCGTTCTCGCATCCAGAGCGAAAACAATTCCATTCTTGGTACTGCCATATACAATATTATCCTTTTCCACTGGCATTGATGGGGCATGATCATATCCATAAAAAGCATTAACAGACCATATTTTATTCGGAGCATCACTTAATGCTGAATAACAAACAACACTATCTTGCATTGTTTTACTATACAATCTGGTTTTATCGATGGATAGACCTATTGTCTCACGAACCATTGATTCTTTTGTGCGCCAAACTGTGTTGCCCGTTTGTGCATCTACAGCTGTCATCACCCTATCCGGAGCCGTAAAAAACACCTTACCATGCGCAGCTACAGGCCACACCGCTGCCGGAGAAAAATGCATACGAGTCAGACCGCCATCCCATTTCCACAAGAGACCTCCTGTATTTTTGTCCAAAGCGTACATATTATTATCCCAAGCTCCGAAAATAACCTTGTCTTCATAAATTAAAGGACGAGTCTCTATATACCCTTCAACCTGACTGTACTCCCAGACAAGCGAGCCATCTTTTACACTTATAGCTCTCATTGTATGGTCACTAGCCCCAATATAGGCAATTCCGTCTTCAATTGTGACAGCCCCTAAGACAGCTTCTTTTGCCGGATATTTCCATATCTGTTTACCTGTATTTGCTTGTATGCCATATATATACTTATCTGCAGACCCAAAAACAACAATATCGTTGCTTACAGCTAGAGTACCAACAATTCTGTTATTTGTTTTAAAGCGCCAAATCTCCTTCCCGTCTCGCAAAGCCAAACAAGATAGAATGCCCGAATCATCTCCGACATAAACTTTACTCTGATAAACAACAGGAGATGAATATATAGTGTTGCCTATATTTGTAATCCATTTTTCTTTTACTTGAGGATAAATGTGATTTACAGAGTCTGATGGTCGCTTATAAATAGAATTATCTTCAGTGTAATATTTTTTAGTTAAAGAATACCCGCCCCATTTTTTAGGTTCTTGTCCTATTTTATGTTCATAAACCAATATTGAATCTGGTGTTACTCTATATAAGGAATAGCCTCCCAGTCCATCCGATTTATCGCGCAGGTTAGATCTATTCAAAATACCGGGTATCCCATCATAAGAAAACAATAGGTTACGATGGTAATGACCTCCTAAAACTACTTTAACGTTGTATTTCCTTGCTAAATCTGTTACTTCATACCAATTATCGACATCTCCATCTTGCAAAGGATAGTGTGTTACAAGAACAAAAGGAGTGCCTGGCTTAGCAGATGAAAATTCATTTCTCAACCATGCGATATCTTGGGGAGCAACATGCCCATCCATCATCCGAATTATTGGCCCTGTAGCAAATCCTAGAAATGTAATTCCATTATATTCGAACTTAAATCGTTCTGAGCCGAAAATATGGCCAAAATCAGTAGCACCGGATTCGCTCCATTTAGTCTCATGATTGCCTGATAACGGATAATATTTCACATTAAGTTGATCCAACAAACCTTTTACCTTTTCTAAAGATGCCCTATCTCCCTCTTCAGTTAAATCACCCGTAACCAAAACAAAACTAATATCGGGCGTTTTATTGATCTGATCAACAGTACGTTTTAAATCATTATAAGCCAAAGAATCTTTCGTTACATGCGTATCTGTTACTAGAGCAAAGTTGAAACTTTGCCCTTTTATTATTCCAGCAAGCAACAATAAGGATATTAATAGAGGTAAACGGCAAGATAGGTTCTTCATATAAACAAGGTTTGTATAGATAAGCTGAATAAATAAGATCACTTCCCGACTTGAACTATACAAATATATAAGGTTTTTAGATACATTTTTCGAGTTATTCATCAATTTTAATATTTATTATATTTTATACATAAATTTTACACAATAAGATACTCGCCAGAGTAAAATATATATCTAATATATAATATGTTATACATATAAAATAGAAAAAGCACACGAACCCAAATAAGCAGAAAATAATATATATTAATATCATTAAACCATGCCAAATACTAAAAACAACGACAAAAAGAGAAAATACAAACCCAAAATAAGAATCAAACAAAGATACTTAAAGAAATTACACATAGCAACACTACACAAAAAGCAAATATTTGTATATAACACAAAATTATTGTTAATTTAGCTATTTATTACAACAATAAAGATACCTAATTAAAGATATCCTCTTATATTTGTTGTGTAATCCTAATAAAATTAAAGCCACTGAACTATATAATCTCTAATCTCTTATCTTTGGAGTTCAAATTAGAATTAACAATCAAAGGATTAAACTATGAAAAGACTTTTGAATATAGCCCTTTTATTGCTCTTTATGGCAAACATATACGGACAGAATAGCCCGACGGTTGCTGCGGAATTAACAGAAGAATACATACCATTATTAAAAGATAAGCGTATAGCTGTATTATCTAACCATACTGGCATGGTTGGAAATAAACACTTAGTAGATATATTAGTAAAAGAGAAGGTTAATGTAACGTCTATCTTCTCTCCTGAACATGGATTTAGAGGTGATGCTGACGCTGGAGAGCATGTTTCTAATTCGGTGGACAAAAAAACAGGTATACCTATAAAATCCTTATATGACGGCAACAGTCGCAAACCAAGTAAAGAAGCGATGGATTCATTTGATGTTATGCTATTCGACATACAGGATGTTGGTCTTCGATTCTACACCTATTATATAACGATGGTAAGACTTATGGATGTATGTGCAGAATACAATAAAAAATTCATTGTATTAGATCGCCCTAATCCAAACGGTCATTATGTAGATGGGCCGATACTAGACATGAAATATAAATCTGGCGTAGGATGGCTCCCAATACCCGTAGTACATGGAATGACTTTAGGAGAGTTGGCTCTGATGGTGAATGGAGAACATTGGCTTAGTGAAAACCGCATCTGTGACCTGACAGTGGTTAAATGCAAAAATTACACTCATAAAACTCTTTATGAATTGCCGATAGCTCCATCTCCTAACTTACCGAATATGAAATCAATATATCTGTATCCGTCAACATGCCTGTTTGAAGGGACACCTGTGAGTTTGGGACGAGGTACAACTTATCCATTTCAGGTATACGGTCATCCTCAAATGAAAGGATATACATTCTCTTTTACACCCAAAAGCATATCCGGCGCAAAGAATCCGCCTCTTTTAAATCAAAAATGCTATGGAGTTGATTTAAGAAACATATCCGACGAAGATATATACAAGAAAGGAGTCGATCTCTCGTATATTATAGATGCATATAAAAATTTAAACCTGGGAGACAAATTCTTTACTCCTTTTTTTGAAAAACTCATTGGGGTAAGTTATGTACGAGATATGATCAAACAAGGAAAATCTGCCTCAGAGATTAAAGAAATGTGGAAAGATGACGTTGAAAACTTCAAGAATCAGCGGAAGCCTTATTTATTATACGAAGAATAAAAAAACAGTTGAATGAGTCCTATATTAGTACTATTAACTATAGCATTTTATTTTAGCATACTCTTTGCCATATCATATATAACAGGGCACAAAGCAGACAATCAGGGATTCTTTACCGGAAACCGTAAATCGCCATGGTATGTCGTTGCCTTTGCTATGATTGGATCTGCTATATCTGGAGTAACTTTTGTATCTGTGCCGGGTATGGTTGCCTCCAGTGGATTTTCGTATATGCAAATGGTGATGGGGTTTGTTGTTGGACAATTTATTATTGCATTTGTTCTGGTTCCTTTATTTTACAAGATGAACCTGACATCCATATATGAATATTTAGAAAACCGCTTTGGTATTGCATCATATAAAACAGGTGCTTGGCTCTTTTTCATATCTAAGATGCTGGGAGCTGCTGTTCGATTATTTCTAGTATGCATCGTATTACAACTATTAGTTTTTGCACCACTTAAGCTACCTTTTATTCTGAATGTGGTGTTCACTGTGGGACTGGTATGGCTTTATACATACAAGGGTGGAGTAAAATCATTAATATGGACGGATTCTTTAAAAACATTCTGTTTAATTGTTTCCGTAGGATTATGTATCTATTATATTGCCTCAGACTTAGGTCTTAATTTTTCGAGTATGTTATCAAGCATTAACGAACATGATTTCTCTAAAACTTTTTTCTTTGATGATATAAATGATAGACGCTTCTTTTTCAAACAGTTTCTTGCCGGCATATTTACTGTAATAGCCACAACGGGACTAGATCAAGATATGATGCAGAAAAATATGAGCTGTAGGAATTCCAGCGATTCTCAAAAAAACATTATTATCAGTGGTTCTATGCAATTAATAATTAATCTATTGTTCTTAATGCTTGGAGTTTTATTATATACCTATGTATCTCAGAATAATATATCTATTCCCGGAAAAAGCGATGAAGTATTTCCTCTACTAGCCACCGGCGGATATTTTCCCTCTATAGTAGGCATATTGTTTATTATCGGTCTGATATCTGCGGCCTATGCTGCTGCGGGATCGGCCCTGACCGCTCTAACCACATCTTTTACAGTAGATATACTGGAAAGTACAAAGAAAAAATCAGAGAAAGGGGTAGCACAGATACGGAAAAAAGTTCACATAGGCATGGCTATAACGATGGGACTGACAATCATCATAATAGACCTACTTAACAATACCTCCGTTATTGATGCCGTATATATTCTGGCTAGCTATACGTACGGTCCGATATTAGGCTTATTTGCCTTTGGTATTTTTACGAAAAAGGCAGTTAAAGACAGATATATACCATTAGTTACAATTATAGCACCTGTAATCTGTTTTATTCTGGATAAAAACTCCGAAATATGGTTCAACGGATATAGGTTTAGCTACGAAATATTAATTATAAATGCTATATTAACATTCATAGGATTACTTATCCTTACAACTAAAAATAAATCAACAGTAGAATATTATCAAACGAAATAAACTGAAAACGATGAAGATAAATTGTTTTATACCTTTTCAAAGCGTAAGTCAAGCAAAAGAGACTGTATTATCTCTTAAGGAATCTGAGTTAGTAAATAAAATATATCTGCTAAAAGAAAACGATAATCAAGAAACCATTGAAGGTTGCGACATATTAGATATAGATACGCTACGCTCAACAGCGACAATAAAGAAAATAGCATCTAAAGCCGACGCTGAATATACCCTGATCTACACGAAGTCTGCAAGTCTACGCCTTGGCATGTTCGCCTTAGACCGTATGTTGCAAATCGCAGCTGACTCAGGAGCAGGAATGGTGTATGCCGATCATTATCAAATAGCAAATAACGAAAAGAAAAACAGCCCTGTAATCACATACCAGAAAGGGAGTTTGCGCGACGATTTCAATTTCGGATCAGTATTAATATACAAGTCTGATAGATTGAAAAAAGCTGTAGCCGATATGGAGACAGAATATAAGTTTGCAGGAATATATGATCTTCGATTAAAAGTATCTCAACAAGCCGAGATTGTACATATAAATGAATATTTATATACAGAAATAGAAAACGATACCCGTAAAAGCGGCGAAAAAGTTTTTGACTACGTAGACCCCAAGAATCGGGAAGTACAAATTGAGATGGAAAAAGCATGTACAGAACACCTGAAGAAAATTGGTGCATACTTAGCTCCTAACTTCCGAAAAGTAGAATTTGATCAGGTAAACTTTGAGTACGAGGCTTCGGTAGTAATTCCTGTCAGAAACCGTATCAAAACGATTTCTGATGCGATAAAATCTGTACTAAGCCAGAAAACAAACTTTAAGTTCAATCTTATTATCGTAGATAACTATTCTACCGATGGCACTACCGAAGCTATTGAAAAATTTACAGACGAACGCCTTATCCACGTTATTCCCGAAAATAAAGAACTGGGAATAGGAGGCTGTTGGAATGCCGGTGTACACCACCCGAAGTGTGGAAAATTTGCAGTCCAATTGGATAGTGATGATGTATATTCTGATGAAAATACCTTGCAAAAAATAGTAGATGCATTCTACGAACAAAACTGCGCCATGGTAGTAGGAACATATATGCTTACTGACTTCGATATGAAGATGATACCTCCGGGTATTATTGATCATAAAGAATGGACACCAGACAATGGGCGAAACAATGCATTGCGTATAAACGGATTGGGTGCTCCACGTGCATTTTATACGCCGGTTCTGAGAGAAATCAAAGTACCGAATACCAGTTACGGAGAAGATTATGCGTTAGGCCTACATTTTTCGCGCAACTACCAAATAGGACGTATATATGATGTCTTATATCTCTGCCGCCGTTGGGATGACAACTCTGATGCATCATTAGACATAGTGAAGATGAATGCACACAATACATATAAGGATAGAATTCGTACATGGGAAGTTGAAGCTCGTATTGCTCTTAACAAAAGCAATAGGTAATTGTAATTAAAAAAGTTTGAAAAAATGAGGGTTGGATTTACTACTCATGAAAAAGCCCTCATTTTTTGATACCAAATAAAAAGATATGGATCGTACATCTAAAGAAGCAAAAGAACTATTACAATCCCAGTTGAAAGAATGGGATTTGGCAAGAATAAATTTTGAAGCTCTCAATTGCGTAAAAACAAAAGAGGTTCTATTTGATGGATTTAAAATAAGAGTTCAATTCAATCCTGCACGCATTCAATCGTCTGCTGCAAAAGTAGATGCGAAATCCATACAGGAAAGAAAATGCTTTCTTTGTCCTAATAACTTACCAAAAGAACAAAGAGGAATTGACTTTGCCAAAAACTATCAGATACTTGTAAATCCATTTCCTATTTTTCCTGAACACTTCACAATACCAACATACGAGCATACCGATCAACTTATCTTCAACAGATATGGTGATATGTTCGACTTGGCAAAAAGCCTGTGTGAATATACTATATTTTACAATGGACCTAAATGTGGGGCTTCAGCACCCGACCACGCGCACTTTCAGGCGGGGATAAAAGGATTCTTGCCAATAGAAAATGACATAGAGTCCCTACCAAAAGAAACGATATATACAAGCGAATCAACAGCGGCTTCTGTATTAAAAAACTATCAAAGAAATTGTTTTTTGATTGAGACAAAAGATAGAGAAGAAGCCATCCGTTTTTTTAAGCTGTTATATAATCTCCTTGAGATAAAAGAAGAGGACACAGAACCAATGATGAATATTATCACTTGGTACGACAATGACATATGGTACAGTTGCGTCTTTCCTCGAGAAAAGCACCGTCCGGCTTGTTTTTTTGCCGAAGGTGAAGAAAACTTGCTAATCAGCCCTGCCTCTGTAGATTTGGGAGGTGTATTTATTACCCCTCTTGAAAAAGATTTTGAGAAGATTACGAAAGATGACATCTCTCTCATATTAAAAGAGATATGTATCGACAGCCAACAAATGCAGTCTATTACCGATAAGATAAAACAAAGCGTATGGAACCAAAAGTAAGTGTCGGCATTTTATGGAATAAAAAAATAACTTTTATTCTCAATGATGCCTATTTATACCAAGGACAAGAAGCCTCTGGAGAAAACACCGTTTCTTTCATCGATGGAAAAATCGTATGGAATGGAAACGCCTATAGTGAATTATATTTCGAACCAAAACATAAAAATGCATCATTCACTATTAAAGATGTAGTAATCGGTATCAACTTCCACTGGGAACGCAAGGAGGATCAAGAGTTTCAAGGAGCATTGAAACTAATAGTAGAGAATGATACTATCACCGCAATCAACATCATTGGTGTAGAAGATTATCTGACAAGTGTTATCTCCTCCGAGATGAGTGCCACTGCTTCCCTCGAATTACTAAAAGCTCATGCAGTGATATCTCGCAGTTGGCTCTTAGCCCAAATAGAAAAGAATCGTGAAATTATTGCACAAGAAGAAAAATATACCACTTTTATCGAAACCGAAGATGAAAGAATTCGCTGGTACGACAGAGAAGACCACGTTAATTTTGATGTTTGCGCAGACGACCATTGTCAACGTTATCAGGGCATAACAAGAGCCAACTCAAATATTAACATCGTTAAGCAGGCAATAGAAGAGACCAGAGGACAAGTACTAAAGTCTGAAAACAAAATATGTGATGCTCGCTTCTCTAAATGTTGCGGAGGAATTGTCGAGGAGTTTCAAAACTGCTGGGAAGATACAAAATTCCCCTACCTAGTAAAACTAAGAGATGATGACAGTACAAAGGATATACCTGATCTGACACAAGAACAGGAATCGATAAGATGGATACATACTCGTCCTTCTGCATTTTGCAATACGCAAGATAAAAAGATATTGAGTCAGGTTCTGAATAATTATGATCAGGAAACAACCGACTTTTATCGTTGGCAAGTAGTATATACTCAAACAGAATTATCCGAATTGGCATACAGACGTTCGGGGATAGATTTCGGAAGAATTCAAGAACTAATCCCTATAGAAAGAGGAACATCAGGACGATTAATCAAGCTGAAAATAGTAGGATCTAAGAAAACCATGACCATCGGCAAAGAATTGGAAATCAGGCGTACTTTGTCCGAATCTCACTTGTACAGTTCCGCTTTTACTGTCGACAAAAAAGATGATCAATTCATCTTAACAGGAGCCGGCTGGGGACATGGTGTTGGCCTTTGCCAGATAGGTGCTGCAGTTATGGGTGAAAAAGGCTATCAATACAATCAAATATTGTTGCATTATTATATCGATGCAACTATTGAAAAGTTATATTAAATAAATTTACACGAAGGATAAAACCATGAAAGAAAATAAAAAATCACCGTGGGCATGGATTCCATCTCTTTATCTGGCTGAAGGACTGCCTTATGTTGCGGTAATGACCATTTCGGTGATCATGTATAAACGAATGGGTATATCAAACACAGATATAGCCCTGTATACCAGCTGGCTATATTTACCGTGGGTGATCAAGCCCTTCTGGAGTCCATTCGTAGATTTATTAAAAACAAAACGTTGGTGGATAGTAACTATGCAAATACTTATCGGTGCAGGATTTGCAGGAATTGCTTTTACTATTCCCCTACCCGTCTTTTTCCAAGCAACACTGGCATTCTTCTGGCTATTAGCATTTAGCTCTGCCACTCATGATATTGCGGCCGATGGATTTTATATGCTAGGATTGAACACTAACGACCAAGCAAAATATGTGGGAATCAGAAGTACCTTTTATCGTATTGCTACCATTATGGGGCAAGGTATACTTATTATTCTTGCAGGCTTTCTGGAAAGTACATCCGGATGTGAGCCTCTGAAAGTGAATATCGATGTATCCCCACAATATACCCAATCTACTCTATTTGTACCGGAAGTACAAAATATTACTGAAAAAGATGGGGATATACACTTCATCGTAAATGAAGCTGTAGTAAAAATCGGTACGCATGGAGTAAATAAAGATAGTCTCAAGGTCTTTATGGATAGTGTTGCAAAATTAAATCAGAACAATGGATTTACAGCAAAAGAGCATACTTCAAATACACTAATTATAGAAAAGGAAGAAAGCTTATGGACTAAGAATGTATCCAAACCTTTGGGAAACTGGATAAAAACAAATTTCGGCGAAAAACGATTTGTAGCCAAGTCTGAGCATACCGGCAACATAGCATTAGTTGCTGTATGGTTATCTAAACGTCCCGAAGATGGGAAAGAGATGATTTTAAACACGTCGATAAATAGAGGCGACAATAGCATTTCGCTGATACATGGAGAAAGGCTCGCCTTTACCGAAAGTAACTGGAATAAACCCGCATACCTTATTTTCCAGGTAGATCCCACATTAACTACTGCTAGTTCAGCCGAATATAAAGGACTATCGGGAAATATTCCTTTTGCATGGTCTATTACCTTCTTCGTATTAGCAGGATTATTTATATTCTTCAGCTTTTATCATCGGGTTGTGTTACCTAAGCCTGATTCAGATAAACCTCACCAACATATTACAGCCAAATCTATATTCAAAGAGTTTGAAGTTACATTCTGTTCGTTTTTCAAGAAACCTCAAGCAGCAGCAGCAATATTTTTTATGTTGACATATCGTTTCTCCGAAGCCCAATTACTAAAACTGATCAATCCATTTTTATTAGATTCGAAAGATATCGGAGGATTGGGATTAACTACAGGTGAAGTAGGATTGGTATACGGTACGATCGGTATTATCGGGCTTACACTAGGTGGTATTATAGGCGGATTTGTGGCGGCAAAGGGCGGATTAAGGAAATGGTTGTGGCCAATGACACTAAGCATGCTGCTTACTATTGCTACATTCCTATATCTAAGCTTTACACAAACTGATAGCCTTATAATAATAAATATCTGCATTTTTATTGAGCAATTTGGTTACGGATTCGGATTTACAGCTTATATGTTATATCTCATTTATTTTTCAGAAGGAACACATAAGACTGCCCATTACGCTTTCTGTACAGGCTTTATGGCATTGGGTATGATGATTCCGGGTATGTTTGCAGGATGGCTGCAAGAACAATTAGGATACAATCACTTCTTCATTTGGGTAATGATCTGTAGCATTATTCCGATCATTGCAGTTTCTTTACTGAAGATAAATCCAAGCTATGGTAAAGCAACGGATAAAGAATCTTAAAAACAATAAAAAGCAATCAACAATGAAAAAAGTATCTATAATATTATCACTATTATTATTCTTCTCTTTTACAACCTTCGCCCAGAAGATAAAGATTAAGACAGGAATTGAAGTTTTAAAAGAACAAAACTTTAAAATATTGGAAGGAAAGCGTGTGGGACTTATAACAAATCCTACAGGGGTAGACAATAATATGATATCGACTATAGACATTCTTCATGAAGCAAAGAATGTACAGTTAGTTGCACTTTTTGCTCCCGAACATGGAGTCAGAGGTGATGCGCACGCAGGAGATCATGTAGATAATGTAACAGATCCGAAAACAGGATTACCTGTATATTCATTACATGGAAAAACACGTTTTCCTTCTGCCGAGATGCTTAAAAACATTGATGTGCTGGTATATGATATACAAGACATAGGTTGCCGGTCATTCACTTACATTAGTACAATGGGACTAGCAATGCAGGCTGCTGCGGAAAACAATGTCGAGTTCGTAGTTCTCGACAGACCAAATCCTCTGGGTGGTTTAAAAGTTGAAGGCGGATTGGTTGACGACAAATTTATTTCCTTTGTAAGCCAATTTAAAATACCTTATGTATATGGGTTGACTTGCGGCGAGTTAGCATTGTTGCTAAACGGAGAGAATATGCTAAGCAAACAGTGNNAAGTGTAAACTGCAAATAGTAAAAATGAAAAGCTGGAAGCGTAAAATGACGTACGAGCAAACAGGATTGCAATGGATTCCATCTTCACCTCATATTCCACAACCAATTTCAGCAGTTATGTATCCCGTATCCGGAATCTTAGGAGAATTAGGCTATATGTCTATCGGTGTAGGTTATACAATTCCGTTCCAGATGTTTGCTAGCCAATGGATCAAAGCCAGCGATCTGGCAGATAATCTTAACAAATTAAACTTGCCGGGGATACATTTCAGACCAATATATCTGAAACCGTTCTATTCTGTAGGACAAGGAGAGCAACTGGAAGGTGTACAAGTACATATAATGAATTATGAAAAAGCTCGTTTATCCGAAATACAGTTTTATGTGATGCAGGAAATAGCTAGATTGTATCCTGACAAAGCTATTTTTGACAATGCGAATGATAAACGCTATAGAATGTTTGACCAGGTTTCGGGAAGTGACTATGTAAGACTTACATTTGCTAAGAATAATAGATTCGATGATATAAAAGATTTTTGGTATAAAGAAACAGAACCTTTTAAAAAGACATCAAAAAAATATTATCTATATAAATAGTTATTTGAGATACCAATTTGAAAATTACAAAGTAAAAGGTTACAATATAAACGTACCGAGAAAGTGTCACTTTTGTCA
>NZ_DLIY01000025.1:0-97198 GCF_002483985.1 Dysgonomonas sp. UBA7630 | reverse complement strand
AGAGATGGGTGCCATGCAGGAACGTATTACCTCTACACAAAACGGTTCCATCACTTCGGTGCAAGCCGTGTATGTGCCTGCCGATGACTTAACAGACCCGGCTCCGGCAACAACATTCTCTCACTTGGATGCTACAACAGTACTTGATCGTAAGATTACCGAAATGGGAATTTATCCTGCGGTAGACCCTCTAGGTTCCAGCTCTCGAAGCTTAGACCCTAACGTTGTTGGTCAGGAGCATTACGATACAGCTCAACGAGTGAAACAAATTTTGCAGCGCAACAAAGAACTTCAGGATATTATTGCAATTCTCGGGATGGAAGAGCTTTCGGATACCGACAAACAGACTGTAAACCGTGCGAGACGTATTCAACGATTTTTGTCTCAACCGTTTAATGTTGCAGAACAATTTACAGGCGTTCCGGGGGTAATTGTTGATATTCAGGATACAATCAAGGGCTTCCAAAAAATTCTGGACGGTGAAGTTGATCACCTCCCTGAACAAGCATTCTTGAACGTGGGTACAATAGAAGATGCAATGGCTAAAGGCGAGAAGATTCTTGCGCAAGTTGCAGGATAAAGAATTTACATATGAAAAAATCAGAACTTCAACTAAATATTATTTCACCCGAGGCTAAGCTATTCTCCGGAATGGTTGCTTCGGTTGTAATTCCGGGGATTCAAGGCAGCTTCGGGGTTTATCCCGACCATGCTCCTTTGATCTCGGCCTTGCAAAAGGGGGTTATTACCTATACCGAAAACGGTGTGGAAAAATCTCTCGAAGTAGGCGGTGGCATGGTGGAAGTGAATAATGGGGTTGTGACAATCTGTGTATCTTAAAGGGATGGATGTAAAAGTAAAATTAATTCTTTCTATTACCCTGTTTGGGATTGTTACAGGAGCTCTTATACAGGCTTTGCTCAACTATCAGTTTCCTGAGTTTTATCCCAAATGGTACGAAGGCATTCTGGCTTTCTTTATAATACTGGAGTCATTGGTTGTTTTGTATGCAGACTCATCGAGCCGTAAAGCCACACAAAGGCAAATGCTGAATGTATACATGCTGACTAAAGTAGTTAAAGTATTCGCCTCGCTGATCCTCATCGCAACCTATGCCGTGGTAATAAAAGAAAATATTAAAAGCTTCGTCCTTATTTTTATGATTTTCTATCTTCTTTTTCTCGCCTTCGAGTCATATTTGTTTCTAAGGATAGAAAAACGGTTAAAGAAAAAACAACAATAGTATGAAACACTATTTAAAATACATTTTAACTTCGGTTCTTTTACTTACTGTAATGGGCTTTCAACCTCTGGCAGCAGAAAACGCACAAGAGGCTCAGCCCGAAAAAGAATTGAACGTTAAAGAACTTATTCTCGATCACCTTGCTGATGCATACGAGTGGCATTTAACTTCGTTTGGCGATACACATATTTCCATACCGTTGCCAATCATCGTGAAAGGAGAGACTTCAGGCTGGCATGTTTTTATGTCATCTAAGTTCCATCATGGGCATGAGGCATACGAAGGCTTTTATATTGCGCAAGAAGGTAAATACAGAGGTAAGATTGTAGAAAAAAATGCTTCGGGTGAAGAAATACGTCCTTGGGATATTTCGTTGACCAAGAATGCAACCAGTTTGATAATCAGTTCTACACTTCTTATAATCATAGTCCTTAGCGTATCTAAATGGTACAGAAGACAAGCGAGAACGGGAGAGAAGAAAGCTCCGAAAGGCTTTGTCGGATTTATGGAGATGTTTATAATGAGTGTGCAGGACGATATCATTAAGCCGTGTGTAGGAAAAAATTACAGAAAATTTTCTCCCTATCTGCTTACTGTTTTCTTCTTCATTTTGTTCAACAACCTATTGGGATTGATACCTCTCTTTCCGGGAGGTGCAAACGTGACAGGTAATATCGCAGTCACTTTGGTGCTTGCCGTGTTTACATTCTTCACTGTAAACCTTTTCGGATCGAAAGAATACTGGAAAGAAGTATTTTGGCCAGATGTGCCTACTTGGCTCAA
The DNA here is from genome assembly GCF_002483985.1 of Dysgonomonas sp. UBA7630. Lineage (NCBI taxonomy): Bacteria > Pseudomonadati > Bacteroidota > Bacteroidia > Bacteroidales > Dysgonomonadaceae > Dysgonomonas > Dysgonomonas sp. UBA7630. Next base: position 95,172 of record NZ_DLIY01000025.1, on the reverse strand, counting down.
GGTGCCGATACCTATCATGCCTGCAATAGAACTGGTGGGGGTATTTACCAAACCTTTTGCGTTGATGATTCGTCTCTTCGCTAATATCCTTGCAGGGCACTCGATTGTACTCGGTCTTACCTGCTTGATATTCGTTACTGCAAATCTAGGAGCGGTGATCAATAGTTCGATGACTGTTGTATCTGTATTGCTGACCATATTTATCAGTCTGGTAGAAATATTAGTTGCATATATTCAGGCTTACGTATTTACTATGCTGTCGGCCGTATTTATCGGTTTGGCACAGATAGAGCCACATCATCATGCAGAAAAACATTAATATTAAAAGTAAATTAACAATTAAATAATTTTAAACTAAAGAATTATGTTACTATCAACTTTATTACAAGCAGCAGAAGCTGCAACAAGCTTAACAGGTTTTGGTGCTGCACTGGGTGCAGGATTAGCTGTAATCGGAGCAGGTATCGGTATTGGTAAAATCGGTAGTTCTGCTATGGAAGGGATAGCCCGTCAGCCGGATGCAGCAGGAGATATTCGTACATCTATGATTATCGCCGCAGCTCTAGTAGAAGGGGTAGCTTTGTTTGCTGTTGTAGTTTGCGGATTTATTCTATAAATTAGTAAATAGATATGAATTTACTATTACCTGAATCCGGCCTTCTTTTTTGGATGCTCCTATCTTTTATAGTAGTTTTCTTCGTTTTGGCCAAATTTGGTTTCCCTGTGATAACCAAAATGGTGGAAGAGCGCAAAAACTATATACAAGATTCGTTGGACGCAGCCCAAAAAGCCAATGAGCAATTGGCTTCGATAAAAGAAAAAAGTGATGAGATACTTTCATCAGCTAAGGCAGAACAGGTGAAAATCTTGAAAGAGGCGGCTGATACACGCGATCGTATTATAAACGAAGCACGTGAACAAGCCAAGATAGCCGGGGCAAAGGAAATGGAAGAAATAAGAAAGCAGATCCAAATGGAAAAAGATCAGGCTATACGCGACATTCGTCGTCAGGTAGCTGAACTATCTGTGGATGTTGCCGAAAAAGTTCTTCGAGATACCTTGAAAGACCCTAAAGAACAAATGTCAATGATTGATCGCCTAGTGGATGAAGCTATGGTATCTAAATCTTAATCAACTGTTATGAATGAAGGGATGATTTCTAAGCGATATGCTAAAGCTCTGTTGCTATATGCAGTGGATCAGAAAGCGGAGGATGTATTGTTTGCCGAAATGAAAAAGGTAGCATCGTCATTTGTCCGCGAACCCCGTTTGCGTATGGCAATGGATAATCCTACGTTGAATGCCGAAGATAAGCTTACGCTGGTAAAGGCTGCTGTGGGCGCAAAACCGAGTAACGAGTATATTCGTTTTGCCGAGCTGGTAGTCAAAAAAAGACGTGAAATGTATCTTCGAAATATTGCGCTCAGTTACATCGATTTGTATTGTGAAGCCAAGCACATCAATACCGGGAAGCTTGTTACTGCTACCCCTGTGGATGATGCTACAAAACAGAAGATGAAAAGCTTGCTACAGAAGATTAAACCGGGGACGCTTGATTTTGAAACAAGCGTAGATCCGGATATCGAAGGAGGCTTTATTCTGTATATCGACACATACAGGTTGGACGCCAGCGTAAAAAGCCAGTTGAAGCGTATCAAGCAAAAGTTTGTCGCCGAAAACAGTAAGATTGGATAATAGATACTCTACCTATTTGAAAAGAGCTATCCACGTATAGCTTTATAGTAACTTATAATTTGAATAAAATATGTCTGAAAATATAAAAGCAAGCGAAGTCTCCGATGTGCTGAAAATGCAGCTAGAGAATATCAGTAGCCGCGTACAGTTCGAGGAGGTGGGTACAGTTCTCTATGTAGGAGACGGTGTTGTTCGCATATACGGACTTAAAAATGCAGAGGCAAACGAACTTCTTGAGTTCGACAACGGTATTATGGCTGTTGTGATGAACTTGGAAGAAGACAATGTCGGTGCTGTATTGTTAGGCCCGTCAGACCAGATTAAGGAAGGATTTACCGTAAAACGTACAGGCCGTATTGCATCCATCAACGTGGGTGAAGGCATGTTAGGGCGTGTAATCAATCCTCTGGGCGAGCCTTTGGACGGAAAAGGCCCGATTACCGGCGAACTGCTGGAAATGCCACTGGAACGTAAAGCTCCGGGGGTAATATACCGTCAGCCTGTAACCCAGCCTCTACAGACCGGATTGAAATCTGTAGATGCTATGATCCCCATCGGACGGGGGCAACGTGAGCTTATCATCGGTGACCGCCAGACAGGTAAAACTGCAATTGCGATAGACACCATTATCAATCAAAGAAGCAATTATGATGCCGGAGACCCTGTATACTGTATTTATGTAGCCATCGGTCAGAAAGCCTCTACAGTTGCCAATATAGTAGAAACACTAAAAGAAAAAGGTGCACTTGACTATACGGTTGTAGTTTCGGCTACAGCAGCCGAGCCGGCCGCAGTTCAGTACTTTGCTGCGTTTGCAGGTGCAGCTATCGGAGAATATTTCCGCGATACAGGACGTCATGCCCTTGTGGTATATGATGACTTGTCGAAACAGGCGGTTGCATATCGTGAAGTATCCTTGATTCTTCGTCGTCCACCGGGACGTGAAGCCTATCCGGGTGATATCTTCTACTTGCACTCTCGTTTGTTGGAGCGTGCGGCTAAAATTATTAACCAGCAGGAAGTTGCCGAACAGATGAACGACCTACCGGCAAGTCTTAAAGGAAAGGTAAAAGCGGGAGGTTCCCTTACTGCCCTTCCTATTATCGAAACTCAGGCCGGTGACGTATCTGCTTATATTCCTACCAACGTTATCTCTATTACCGACGGACAAATATTCCTCGATATAGACCTCTTCAATGCGGGTATGCGTCCTGCCATCGATGTGGGTATATCTGTATCTCGTGTGGGAGGTTCGGCTCAGGTGAAAGCGATGAAAAAAGTTGCCGGAACATTGAAGATTGACCAGGCTCAGTATCGTGAATTGGAAGCATTTACCCAGTTTGGTGGCGATATGGACCCCGTTACGGCAATGACTATCGATAAAGGTAAGAAGAATACAGTATTGCTGGTTCAGCCTCAGTATGCGCCGGTACCTGTTGAAAAACAGATCGCCATACTGTATTGCGGAACAAATGGGTTGCTTCGTCAAGTGCCGGAAGATAAAATACATGAATTCGAAACCGAATTTCTGAGAACATTGGAAATGCAATATCAAGCTGATGTGCTGGATGTCCTGAAAAAAGGAGTCATCAACGAAGATGTGGAAACTAAAATCAGAAAAGTAGCCGCGGATATTGCTTCTCAGTACAAAAAATAATGAATTATGGCATCTCTTAAGGAAATAAAAAATAGAATTGGCTCTGTAAAAAGTACCAAGAAGATTACTTCTGCAATGAAGATGATAGCTTCATCTAAGTTGCACAAGGCGCAAAATGCAATCAGCAACTTCTTGCCTTATCAGCAGAAGTTGGATGTCATTCTGACTAATCTTCTGTCTTCTGATACAAGCTATGAGTCTCCTTTTATCCAAAAAAGAGAAACAAAAAGAGTCGCTATAGTTGGTTTTGCTTCCAACTCTTCGCTTTGTGGTGCATACAACTCGAATGTAATAAAAGAGTTTAGTACCGTTTACGCTAAAAAGAAAGAAGAGGTAGGAGCAGGGAATATCTTGGTATATCCTATCGGTAAAAAATTGGCCGACGCCCTGAAGAAACAGGGAATAGTGGCGCAAGGCGATTACAGGGATATGGCTGATAAGCCTACCTTCTTAGCCGTACAGGATCTTGCCAAAGAACTGATAAAGAAATATATTGATGGAGAAATAGATGAGGTGATCTTAATTTATCATCATTTCATATCTACGGGATCCCAGAAACTAAAGAAGACACAATTCCTGCCTTTCGATTTGGAAAGCGCTAAGCCCGAAGGTCAGCAAGACGAAAATATGTTTGCAGACTATATCTTGGAGCCATCGAAGGAGGAAATTCTCGATTCTTTAATTCCTACCGTGCTTTATTCACGCTTATATGCTGCTTTGCTCGATGCTAATGCTTCGGAACATGCTGCACGTATGATTGCTATGCAAATAGCATCAGACAATGCGGACGAATTGGTACAGGATCTGACTATTCAATACAACAAGTCGCGTCAACAAGCTGTTACAAACGAATTGTTGGATATTATCGGTGGTGCTTCGGCATTGCAGTGATAGGAGAAAATTCTTTATAAAATATAGCCCCGGACTTTTATAGTTTGGGGTTTATTTTTTCGTTTTTTTGATTCGTAAAAAATTGTATCTCAAAAAAAGTGACTACCTTTGTTGTAATATATAGAGAATTATGATGGAAAAAATAGCTTATATGCAACAGTATTATTTTCACGACAGTGGTTCCTGTATTTCCAATGAATTATTATTGATATAGATAGTATCCTCGAAGAAGTATTCTTTTTCGGGGATTTTTTTTGAAATAAATTGTCTTATATATAGATCTTTGCGGTAGTTGACTTATAATAGAAAAGTAACAATAAAAAGCAGCTGTAAAACTGTCACTTTTGTCACTTTTTGACATGTATGATGTTGTTTGTGAGTCGCTTGTGCTTTGGCTAAATGTGTCACTTTTTTCTGTTATCTTTTTGTTGAATATGAATTTTACTCTTACAAAATATAAATAGTTATGTGCAATAAAAGCTTGGTTTCAATTACAGATTATTCGAAAGAAGATATTCTGAGAATACTTAATCTGACTAAAAAATTTGACGAGCAACCTAACCGTAGGTTATTGGAAGGCAAAGTGTGTGCTACACTTTTTTTTGAGCCGTCGACACGGACACGCCTTAGTTTTGAGACTGCAGTAAACCGCTTGGGCGGACGCATCATAGGCTTTTCGGATGCGGCTACTACCAGTTCATCGAAAGGAGAGACGCTGAAAGATACCATACTGATGGTAAACAACTATGCCGATATTATAATCATGCGACACCATCTGGAAGGGGCTGCTCGTTATGCTTCGGAGATTTCTTCTATACCGATCATTAATGCCGGAGATGGAGCCAATCAGCACCCTACGCAGACAATGCTTGATATCTATTCTATATTTAAGACTCAAGGTACACTTGAGAATCTCACAATAACGATTGTTGGTGACCTGAAATATGGGCGTACAGTGCACTCTCTGATCATTGGGATGTCGCATTTCAACCCAACCTTCATATTCGTTGCACCTGAAGAATTGCACCTTCCCGATCCGTATAAAGCCTTCTGTGACGAACATGGGATAAAGTATTCGGAACATACAGATTTTGATTCAGAGGTGATAGATAAAGCGGATATCCTGTATATGACACGTGTACAGAGAGAACGTTTTACCGACCTGATGGAATATGAAAAGGTGAAGAATGTGTATATTCTCAAGAATGATATGTTGGCAGGAGCAAAAGACAATCTGAAAATATTGCATCCCCTGCCTCGTGTAAACGAGATACAACAGGATGTGGATGATAGCCCTAAGGCTTATTACTTCGAACAGGCTAAGAACGGGATGTTTACCCGTGAGGCTGTGATATGTGATGCATTGGGTATAGAAGTTGAATAAATAAAATATCAAGATATGAATGAACGTAGAAAAGCAATGCAGGTAGCAGCATTATGCAACGGAACAGCCATAGATCATATTCCTCCCAGCGTAGTGTTTAAAGTAGTATCATTGTTGGAGCTCGAAAAGCTGGATAATCCTATTACAATCGGAAATAATCTGGAAAGTAAGAAGATGGCTTCAAAGGGAATTATCAAGATCACAGGTAAATATTTTGAAGAAAGCGTGATCAATAAGATTGCGATCATAGCACCGAATGTAGTTCTCAATATCATTAAGGATTACGAGGTTGTAGAAAAGAAAAGAGTGGTTTTACCTAAAGTAATCAATGGAATTGTAAAGTGTAACAACCCGAAGTGTATTACAAACAATGAGCCTATGACTACACGTTTTGAAGTCATTGACTGTAATAACACAGAGCTGCGCTGTCACTATTGTAACATTAAAATTCAGAAAGACGAGATTATCCTGAAATGAAGCAAGATTGGAAGCCGGGAACACTGATATATCCTTTGCCTGCCGCCATGATAAGTTGTGGCAGTACTCCCGAAGAATATAATATTATAACTCTGAGTTGGCTCGGTACTATCTGTACCAATCCCCCGATGTGCTATATTTCGGTAAGACCCGAAAGGCATTCGTATGAGATTATAAAGCGGGATATGGAGTTTGTAATAAATATCACAACGGAAGATTTAGCTTTTGCTACCGACTGGTGCGGAGTGAGATCGGGTAAGGATTTCAGTAAATTTGACGAAATGAAACTTACTCCGGGGAAGGCATCAATTGTTCAGGTTCCCATCATCGAAGAATCTCCGTTAAACATCGAGTGTAGAGTGCGGGAGATACTCAGTTTAGGTTCGCATGATATGTTTATTGCCGATGTGGTAAATGTAAAAGCTGATGAAAAGTATATTGATCCGGAAACCGGAAAATTTAGTCTCGAAAGCGCAAAACCGATTGCATATTCTCATGGTCAGTACTATGGCTTAGGAGAAAAGATTGGAGGTTTCGGCTGGACTGTCAGAAAAAAGAAAGAGGAACTGTAAACTCAGTTCCTCGGTTCTCTATTTGACTTTTCGGATCTTTGCTTTTTTCTATATTCATAAGGAGGTGTGGGATTTTTCAAACTCCAGATATTCAACTTCTGTTGTCGGGCAGTTTTCTCTAATTCTTCGAGTACCGGGTCTTCAATATAGTGATTGTAGTACCATGCTAAACCTTCTTTGACCATCTCCTGATTTAAATTCAACTCGTCGAGATAAATGATACCTAAAACTCTATCATATTGATCGATCCCTTTTTTCTCTACTTTTACAGTTTTACCGTAGCATAAGTCATTTAAGTAGGTTTTGGCTTTGTTGCTGAAGTCTTGTCCTTTTTCAGGAGAATCTATGCCATAGAGTCGCACTTTTATTCGTTCCTTGTTATCTGTCAGAATTGTCATTGTATCTCCATCAGCAACACTGACTACCTTTCCTTTTATTGTTTCGGCGGGTTCAGTGGAAGGCTGGTTACAGGAGATAAAGAGTAATAGTATGAATATAAATTTTCTCATTCGTTATAAAAGTTCATTTTTATCTTTAAATAGAATTAGCATATTATGAACTAGAGATCTAAATTAACTAAAAAGAGACAGAAAGAAATAATTATTTCTAATATATTGTCTTTACTGCTTTTATCGATAAGCTGGTAGATAGATAAATGATTGAATGAATAAACCTTATAAAATAAGTTGTCAGAGTTGTTAAAATATATAGGGAGAAATAAACGAAAAATAAAAATGATTTCATAGATTTGTCTAAATCTATCAATATAAAATTACATATTATGAAAAAATTAGTTGTATTCGCATCTGTTGTCTTTTTGTTTTCGTCTTGTGCTACAATATTTACTCCATCTAAGCAAAGTATAACGTTCTCGGGGATTGAAGGTACAAAAATTTATGATGCAAGTAATAATGTTAAATTAGCAGAAATAGGAAGTGACAAAACTGCGACTATCTCCGTTAAAAAGAAAATGAGTGACAAGCAACTTTTGGCTAAAAAAGAAGGATATAAGACATTGCCTTTTATTTTAGAGTCTACTTTCAATACGACCTCTCTATGGAATATCCTATTCTGGCCTGGTTTTATTGTAGATTTGGGAACAGGACAAATGAACAAATGGGATAATACTAGTATCAATCTTGATCTTGAAAAAGATGATTCAGCATCCAAATAAATAGAAATCTAAAAAATAGAAAAAGGACTGAATTTTATTTTAGTCCTTTTTTATTTGTTGATAATCATTGTTTTAAGCGGAGAGGAAGAGATTCGAACTCTCGATACCCTTTAGGGGTATACACGCTTTCCAGGCGTGCCTCTTCAACCACTCGAGCACCTCTCCTTTGTCCTCCGGCTGTAGCGTGTGCAAAGATAAAGGATATTTTTGAATTGACAAGAAGAGAGAAAGTATTAGTCGTTTAGAGGGATGATTTTAGAAGGCTTTGAAGTGTTTACAACCGGTATCGCTTTTATTTACAATACGAGAAATCGGAATAGCTTTGGCTTGGCTTGTTGTATATCCTAAAAAAGAGTTATCTTTGTATCCGATATTGTTTTTACAAATGTTTCGCATTATTTGTTACTCGATATCTAAAGTTTGATATTAAATCGTTGTATATCAAGCGAAAATAAACCAACGGGGCTGACTGGCTTTGACAGCGAGATGAAGTGGTTTGTAAGCATGCAGTGCGTAGTCGGCTGGCACTATAATCTCAGACGTCACAAATTTAACTGGCAATAACAATTACGCTCTTGCTGCTTAATCGAAGTATAGTAGATTCTAGCTTAATCCTTGCACAGGTGTAAGGACAAGACATCACCCGGAAGCTGTGGCTTCGAAGCGTGCCGATCAGGTGGTGCAGACAAATCGGAGATAGGATAGGGGAGGCTTTGGCCCTTATCTGAAATAAAAAAGCTAAGGTTTGAGTTGGTGGCTTCGGTCTTGCTCATTCACGAAAATTTAAGCGAAGATAAGCATGTAGAAAGCAAATTAGTTCCTTGTTTGGACGAGGGTTCAAGTCCCTCCAGCTCCACTTTTCAACATTTCAAAAGAGTTCAATTCCGTATAAATCAATAATTTATACGGAATTTTTTTTAGGTGTACAATCTAAAATAATCCGTTTAAATTCATACTTCAGGTGTACTATTCGGTGTACAATTCTATTTTGAAAAAATGACACCGAATGCACTGATAGATATTTATAAGTCAAAGAATTATGAATTTTTAAGTTTCATAGTGAGTGAATTATTTTATACTGATTTTTACTGAAATTTGATGTACACCTCTAAATCTCAATATTTATTAGTTTAATTCAATAACAAATACTTATTACATTCTATTTCTAGGTTCTGGAACGTAATTATCAAATTCTTTGATTACTAAATACTGTTTTGTAAATTCAATAAGGTCAACTGTTTGATTTTTATTCAATTAAATCGAAATATATTATTTAGTATTAATTTAAACTGATTTGAACATGAAAACAATGAGTATTGCGTTTTTTACAAGAAAGGAACGTATTAATGAAGGAAATGAGATTCCTGTATTTATGAGAATTACAATTGAAGGGAAACGAGCAGAGTTCTCAATAAAAGAAAAAATTGAAGAGGATAAATGGCTAAATGGAAGAGCAGCAGGAAATTCAATTAAGAGTAAAAATTTAAATGATTTGCTAGACTCTTATACGGCAAAAGCAAAAGAATATTACCGTTTTTTATATGACAAAAACGAATCAGTAACAGCTTTGAAGGTTGCAGACCTGATGAAAGGAAAGAATGTCAGTGATAAAACTTTATTATGGCTTTGTGATAAATATATTTCCAAAATATCAAACCTTATCGATAATGGATATGCCGATGCTACATTAACACGTTATCAGACCACAAAAAGACACATAGAAGCATTCTTAAAGAAGAAATACAGGAGAAATGATATTCTTATTACTGATCTCAACTATGAGTTTATTTCGGAATTTGAAAACTATTTTAAAAGAACTCGTAAATGTAATCATAATACTTCGATGAAGTATTTGAAAAATCTGAAAGCTATTGTAAATCTCGCTTTAAAGAATGATTGGTTAGATAAAGACCCATTTCGTCAATTCACTTGTAAAATCCAACCAGTAGAAAGAGATTTTCTTACGGAAGAAGAAGTCTTAAAAATCAAAAATAAGAAAATAATTGTTGAACGATTAGGAATAGTAAGAGATGCTTTTGTTTTAGCTTGTTTCACTGGTTTGTCTTATATCGATATTAAGCAATTAAGAAAGCAGAATATAATTACAGGTGTTGACGGAGAACAGTGGATATATGCTAATAGAGAAAAAACAAATATTATTTCAAAAATACCCCTTCTTCCGGAAGCAGATAAAATAATCAAAAAATATAGTTCTTATTCTCATTTGAGAGAAACAGGTTATATAATTCCAGTACCATCCAATCAAAAGGTAAACGCATACTTGAAGGAAATTGCTGATTTAGCAGAGATTACAAAGAATCTCACATTCCATGTAGCTAGACATTCGTTTGCCACCCTCGCCCTAAGCTATGGAATGTCTATAGAGTCTGTGAGTAAAATGCTAGGGCATAACCAAATTCGCACAACCCAGATATATGCCAAAGTCACAGAAGAGAAGATAGCTAAAGAAATGGTTGCTTTTAAAAATAGAAAGAAAAGAGCCTAGTATACAATATACATATAGCCCCTTATCTGATTTCGATTTGCAGTTGTCAAGAATTCCTTGACAACTGTTTTTAATGATAAATAGGAGAAGTATAACTCAGAAAAATAACTTGAAATATAAAAAGTGCATTGTTTTACACAAAGTCATAGGGTAAAAGTGTATATTTGTTCATAAAGTCATCAGGTAAAAGTGTAAACAGAGAAGAAATAATCAAATATATGAGAAGAACAGCATTAAGTTTCTTACAGAAATGGAAACAAAAAAAGACACGAAAACCTCTTATTATAAGAGGTGCTCGCCAAGTTGGTAAAACTTGGCTAATGAAAGAATTTGCCAAAACCGAATATGAGAATTTCGCCTATATAAATTTTGAAGATAATCAACAGCTAAAAACACTATTCCTAAACGATTTCGATATACCACGTATTTTATTGGCTATCCAGATTGCAACAGGAATAAAACCAGAGCCAAACAAAACACTGATTATATTCGATGAGATTCAAGAAGCAGAGAGAGCTTTAACTTCTTTGAAATATTTTAGGGAAAATGCTCCAGAATACCATATTGTAGCAGCAGGTTCTTTACTAGGAATTGCATTACATGAAAATACATCTTTTCCAGTAGGTAAAGTTGAGTTCTTAGATTTATATCCTTTAAGTTTTACTGAATTTTTAGAAGCATTGGGAGAACATGATTTGAATAATCTGATTCAGACTCAACAGTGGGTAATGATAAATACCTTTAAAACAAAGTATATAGAACTACTAAAGCAATATTACTATGTGGGAGGTATGCCCGAAGTGGTTTCAAGCTATGCAATTAATCAGGATTTTAGTGAAGTACGCCAAATTCAGCAGCAAATACTTAATTCATACGAACAGGATTTCTCAAAACATGCCCCTGCAGATGTCGTTCCTCGAATTCGTATGGTCTGGAATTCTGTTCCTGCACAATTATCGAAAGAAAACCGAAAATTTATCTATGGCTTGATAAAACAAGGAGCCAGAGCCAAAGAATTTGAATTAGCTTTAGCTTGGTTAATGGATTGTGGCTTAATACATAAAATCAATAGAGTATCTAAACCAGCCTTACCCTTGAAAGCGTATGAAGATATGGGAGCATTTAAACTATATCTGCTTGATATAGGCTTGTTGGGAGCTATGGCAAACCTCGATGTAAAAACCTTACTTGATGGTAATCTGATTTTTACCGAGTTTAAAGGAGCTTTGACCGAACAGTATGTTTTACAACAATTGGTTACAGATGCAGAAATCTCAATTTTCTATTGGTCGTCAGAGAAATCAGATGGAGAAGTAGATTTACTTATACAGTACAAGAATGAGGTTGTTCCAATAGAAGTAAAAGCAGCCGAAAACCTTCAAGCAAAAAGCTTACGGGCTTTTGTCGAAAAGAATAAATCCAAAATGGCCATAAGGACTTCAATGTCAGATTTCAGAGAAGAAACATGGTTGACAAACTTACCTTTATATGCTATCAATGAATTGACAGACTATCTTGAAGCAAAAAGTTAATTAAATTAGTCACGATTATTACACGATAGACTATGAAAACAAATTTCAAATATCAATGGAATATCTTTTTTGACTGCTTAGGTGCTTTTGATAGCTCCTTTAGTGGAAAACAGAAAATCTTCTATCAACGAATCAAAGATAATCCTAAGAGCAAAGATGAAAAATACTTTACCCATATTTGGACTGGTGAAAAAGAAAGGACTAAAAAGCGGATATCAAGATACTCCAGACTAATAAATCTCCGCACAATATCACTACCTCTTATAATAGTAGCTATTATTATGGCTGCTATTTGCTTTATGTTACAGAGCTGGTTATTATTTACAATCTCATGCCTATCCACAATCGTATTTTTACCTTATTGGGTAATTAGCAGGGATTTTATATATGATAAAGATAACTGTTTAACTTATTTGCAATGGATGAATAAATCAGAGGCTCAGGGAAAACTCCCTGAAATCTTAGAAGAAGCTTTTTCTTCTGACATACAAATTACAACAACAGCAATTGCAGATCTACCCGAAATAACACAAAGTGAATTAACGGCTTTGATTGCAGGTCTGATTCTGTCCGATAATCTGAAGCTATCAATAGCTGAAAAAGATTTTATCAAACGTATATCTTCACAAATAGCTATCTCTGGCAAAGAGATAAACACAACTTCCTTTTATAAAAGCTATAGCCGATTCAAAAATGATCCTTTCTTGGCTAAATCTGCATACAATGATTTATTGAATAAACTCAATAATATAGATTTCGATAAAAATTAAGCCATATTTATTATCCTGATTTACAGTGTAGACTAAAGTAGTTTATTCTGGTCAACAATTTTTCCAAACACATTTTTATTTTTTCGTGGCATGTTTCATTTAAAATAATTGAATATGTCACAGATTCTAACGTACGAAGACTTCAAAGAATTTGAAGCAAAGGTCTTAAAAGAGTTTGAAGAGATAAAGAAAGCCTTGCCTTCTATCTCTCCAAAGAAATGGTTACGCTCTTCCGATATTAAGGAATTGCTCGGTGTGTCGCATGGAAAACTACAAACCATGCGTAATAATAAAGAAATACCTTTTACACTTATTGGCGGTACGATATTCTATTCACTGGAAGATGTGAATAAAATGTTGGATGGTAAAAAGCAGAGGAAATAGTTCTCGTTTTCGTTCGTCGGGAGGAGTGGTCTCCCCCCTTGCCACGAGGGCGCTCCCCGACCGATGAGTTGTTGGTGTTGACTACTTGGTTCTGGTGGTTTAGTCGGTATATCCACATAAGTTAAAGTCCTAAGTTTTGTGTATTGGTTCTTGGATATTCTGCTATTCCAATCGGAAGCAAAGCCTTTATCGAAAGTGTGTGGCAAGGTTATGGAAATGTATACATTTCCTACCTTGCTCCGCCTTTGGCGGAGGGGAAAACCGCTCCCGTTGGTCGCAGTTTTATAAGGACGGCATTAAAGAAATAAGCGTTTATCTTAATTAAAACAAGCTGAATATTATGCATGATAATATAAAAAATAATATGTCAAAAAATAGAGTCTCTGCACGATTGAAAGAGAAAGTCATTAGTGTAAGGGTTACAACAATGGAATATCTAGCTTTGAAAAAAAGAGCCCGGGATGCTGGTATGAGTTTAAGCAGTTTTGCCCGCTCTTCATTGCTCTCGGCTAAAGTAGTCCAGCGTATAGGCAAAGACGATGCAGATACGCTTCGCAAACTATCAGGAGAAGCCAATAACCTGAACCAATTGGCAAGGTCAGCCAACAAGGATGGCTTTACGAGTGTAGCAATAGAGATAACAAGCCTGCGAAACATGATTGTAGATATTATTAACCACTTATCAGATGATTGGAAAAGTTATGCAAAGAGCCGCTTTTAAAGGATGTGTCCGCTATGTAATGAATAAGCAGGATGCAAAGATAATAGCTGCCGACGGGGTGCTTCTATCCAATATGGACAGTATCATCAGGAGCTTTAATACCCAACGCCTGATGAAACCGAATATAAAGCATCCCGTTGGGCATATATCGTTAAGCTATCTGCCTGATGATACTGACAGGCTTACTAACGGGGCTATGGTAACATTGGCTAAGGAATATATGCAGGAGATGAATATAACCGATACCCAGTATATCATCGTACGCCATTATGACAACGGAAATCCCCATGTGCATATCGTCTATAACCGTATTAATAATAACGGCAAGGTGATAAGCGACAAGAACGACCGTTACCGCAATGAGGCTGTCTGTAAGAAAATAAAGAATAAATACGGATTGTCTTACGGTAAAGGAAAGGATAAAGTCAATCAGCACAAGTTAAGAGGTAAGGACAAAACCAAATATCAGGTTTATAATGCCGTAAAAGATGCTTTGTCCAAGTCCACTGGTTGGACTGACCTTGAAAAGCTGTTGAAAGAAAAAGGCATAAGCATTTCCTTCAAATATAAAGGACAGACCCATGAGGTACAAGGTATTTCCTTCACTATCGGTGATGTGACTTTCAAAGGTTCTGAGGTAGACCGTAATTTCAGTTACTTAAAACTGGACAAGCAACTGAAAGACAATGCTCAGAATTATATTCAGAGTAAAACCCCAGGACAATCTTTTGCCAAAGAGAGCAACTCTCAAAGTCAGGGAGCCGATATTGTCGGTTCACTGATCGAGGGTTTAGATTCAATGTCTATATTTCAGGCTCATGGAGAAGATCCGCAGGAAGAACGCTTCCAGCATGAGATGGAACGCAGGCAAAAACAAATAAACAGAAAGAACAATAAACGACCCAGATTAAAATAATTGAATTATGAATGATAAAATAGACAATATCCAGATAACAATGGACGGCTTTTCAGAAATACTGTCCGAGATTATGATTGAGATTCGCTCTTTGAAAAAGGCTGATAACGTTGAATCCGCCTTGAATACTGATCTTTTGAATAAAATAGTACAAACTATTGACGAGTCCAAGAAAGGTGTTACAGGAGAAGAATTAAAGGCATATACTGCCGCAATGATTGCTACGATGCGACAGTTACAGGATGAAGCCAATAATTCTTTTTCAGAGTTTCTAAATGAAAAAATAGCTCAATTGGAAACAGTAGCCAAGCAACCGAGTATTGTAAAGAATCAATATACAATTGACTTTAAGTCTAGTAAGACTGTTATTGCTGTTATTTTTCTTTCACTCGGTCTGTTTTGTTCTTTGTTTGGGAATTACAATCAGTATCAGGAAAATAGCAGGTTGACCGATAATGATCTGAAATATAGGTTTGTGAAAATGAAGAATGGTATCTTGCCGAATGAGATTACACGATTGGAGAATTTCTTCTATTATCCGGATAGTGCTTATGTAATGAGTAATATCCGTAAAAGCGTGATTGATTATGAGCATCGCTTGCAAGAGCAAGCCCGGAAGCAAGAGCAAAAGAAACAGAATGAAGAAAATATTAAGCGGTTAGATAGTGAAATTCAAGAATTGAATGTAGAGTAAATTGAAATAAAGGCAAAGCTCTTGACTTTGCCTTTATTTTGACATTACCTGAAAAGATAAAAACATGTTTCAGTTTTCGTCTCTTTTATTTTCAAGGAGCAGGAGGGAAGTTGAAAACTACTTTTTCTGAAACTATAATCTGCCGAATCTATTAAATGGTTAATCAGTAACTCTTCCTCTTCTGTTGAATCTAAAAATAAAAAAGAAGCATCACAGTTATTTTCGCTATCGAAAGAAATTGAGATTGTAGCCTCTTCATTATCGAAACGTACTTCAATAATGTGATCGTGTACTCCTTTTTCAATATATTCCATCAGGCAGACAGGATAGTCTTTGTATTTTTCTTTCAGATCATTTTCCGATTGACCTAGAGTCAACCAGGCATGTTCAAGTAACGTGTCGAATTTAGTATTTTGATTTCGCATAAATATCCGCATTTAGAGCCTGATTGAAGAATCAAGCCGATATAAATAGTATGTAATAATTTATATCTCTGCGGTGTTGAGTCGTCAGTCTGAATCTTATGTCAAACCGACAAGAAGCAGGATGTGAATACAAAGATACAATTAACAAACAAAAGTTAATCCTTGTTTTGCTTTTTTCAATATCTTTAAGGTCGCAGACCTTTTTATATGTTTTTATAGAAAGGATTAATATTAAATCGCAAAATGAAGAAGTCCATATCATATTTACCATCAACTAATCAGAGAGATCTACATTTTATAGTCGAGGCTGTTTTGCAACGGCTAAAGCAAACCGAGATGATAATTTTGTTCGGGAGCTATGCCCGAAATGACTACGTGGTATATGATGAAAAATATGAATTTGGCAAACTACAGTTTTATGTAAGCGATTACGATATACTGGTTGTCACAAGTGGAGTATCTGATGGAGGTGCAATCAGGTCACTCAGTAATGTGGAGGATTTGTATTATGACAGGGCAAAAGACCCTGACAGGCAACCTCCCGTTCAGTTTATCAGCGAGGACATGAAAAAGCTGAACAAATACCTGAATGATGGGCGATATTTCTATACACAGATAAAGCAAGAGGGTGTTGTATTGTATGATAGTGGAAAACATAAGTTAGCACGAAGAAGAAAACTCAGCTTTGAAGAAATAAAGCAACAGGCTCAGGAGTATTTCAATGATAAGCTTGATAATGCTGATGAATTTGTAAATCTTGCTAATGATTCATACAATAGAAGTAATTATAAAATGTCTTCGTTCAATTTGCATCAAGCTTGTGAAAACTATATTTATGCTATTCGGTTAGTCTTTACTTTAGAAAATCCTAAACAGCATAATCTTACAAAATTACTGAATTCCGTAAAGAAATATTCCAACGAATTTATAAAAGTCTTTCCACAGGACACACCCGAAGAAAAGCGTTTATTCGAACTTATTAAGGCAGCTTATGTGAATGGACGCTATGATCCTGATTTTGTAGTAACTAAAGAGGATATTGACGCCCTTGTTCCGAAAGTGGAATTGCTTAGGGATATTACTAAGCATATTTGTGAAGAGAAGATTAGAGAGTATGGGGAGATGGAGTGAATTAGTTATACTATTCTAAGAATTATATGAAAATAAATAAAAATGATTTCCCAATATTAGAATGTATTGAGAATAACCATTTAACAGATAAAATTTATAGCTTCTTAGGAAGTTCTGGTTATGAAGTTGACGGCATTACTGATATAATGAAAAGTTTACGTGCATTTTTTTATGGGAACATAAAAATAGATTGTATATCAAAAGTAATCCATGAGCAACTTTTAGAAACACCAAACTTTCTTAAGGCAAAAGTCATGCTACAGGATTCGGATGAAATAACGGGCTTATTACTATTACCTGATATAATTTATTCTGATTTATCAAATGTACCTGAGTATGTTGATGTAAATACAGAAGATTATCCTATTAGTGTAATATTCTATACATGGACAAGTTTTGATAATCTTCAAAAAAGATTGGGAACTTTCGAAGAAGAATGGGGAGATGATAAAGGAAGAGAGATATTAATTATACCTATTCACAATAATAAAATAACACAAGCAACAAGCCAATACCATATGATTTGTAACGATGAATTATATGGAACTAAATATAGTGAGAAGGAAGGTCGTTGTTGGTATGGAAAAATACATGATTATGTAATGTCTTTTCTTATATATCAAGAAATAAATTTGGAAAATAATAGAGGTCAAAAGCAAAAAATAGAAACCAATGTTGTAAATTTCATTTGATATGTGTAATGAAATATCTAATTCAAACCTTGCAATATATCAAACAAATAATGATTTAGCTGAAAACACGAGTGTTCTTTGGCTTGAACTACTATTTAATAGAGAGGATATAGCAACAAATTTTGAAAAAAGAGATAAAAAGCCCGATATAGATGGTTCTTTTACAATACTAAATAACAGACGCTTTGATGCACGTTTAGAGGCTCAAATAAAAACCTATAATCTAAAAAAATCAAAAGGGCAAGCAAAATATTCATGTGACACTAAGTTCATCTATTATGCTTTAAAGAATCGTATAAGTTGCATTATACTTTTTGTTGTGGATAATTCTACGAATAAAGCATATTGGAAATATTTATCTCAAAAATTTATCGACAGCTTGAATCTGAAGTATGAACAGAAAGAGGTGACAATTCATTTTAATGATAATGAATATGTTAGTTATGATAATATTGAGGAGTGTCTTGCTATCTGGAAATCTCATTTTAATATAAAGAACAATGCTATTTTTATTGAAGATGATAATATTGAAAAATTTAATGAGAAAATCACACAAATTAATAAATATTTAACTAATTCTGATTTATCAGCTTTTGACAATAAATATATTGTAAGTATTCAAAAATTTATTGATAGATATAATCAGCTTTTTGATGGAGATTACAAAATACTAAAACGTTTCTATTTCCCGAATGTTTGGAAATTTGGAATTGCTATAGATGAATTTACAGAAACCACATTATCATATTGTATTTATAAGATAATATGGGGAAAAAGTGATTTATTTATCAAGAAGGTTGACCTTTCTGAAATTTCTAAATTAAATTTAGATTATCTTGATAGAAGTTGGATATACACAGCTTTTCGTGATAATAAGAATGAAATCTGGACAGGAAAGCCAGATATAGTAATGCATGATATAAATAAAAAAATAAAAGACTTATTAGAAAATAAAAAGCTTATCTTTCTTTCTCCTGAAATAGCAATTGAATGTATTTATGATACTTTGGAAGAAGAATATAGAAATTGGAAAATTGATTATAATGATTCAGTAAATCTTCTAATTATGAAAGAATTTATTGAAAATAAATATGAAAATAAAATAAGTAAAAGAGACTTGCAAATATATTCCGCTGGCGTCAGGTCAAACGATATTACAACGACCTATTATTGTATTGATTATTTGTTAAACAATGGATTCCAAAATATAGAACGTTTATACCCTTCAAAACCATCCTATAGAGATAAGGAAAGTTCGATAAATTATCTGTGTTCAAAAACAGAAACAGTTTTTTCTTATCTTCCTGCTCTTTTTGAAGCATATATGTACTTTGCATTTCCTTCTCTTCAATCTAAAATAACATTTTGGGACGATATTGATTTGATGTTTGTCATATTTAGGACAGATGGAGATAAATCAGCAATAGAAATTGACTATTTCAAAAGACAAGATGGAAAGTTGTCAACACCACAATTATTATTTACAAAAAACTTTGAACATCAACTATATCAAGATTATTTTACAGAACGGTCAAAAAATAAAGATATAGATCAATTTAAGTATAATTATGTATATAATCAAAATTCATATAAATTGGAGTATACACAATTTGAAGATATACATTGTATAAATAATTATTTTTCAATACATAAACAACTCTATCGTTTTCTTGCAAAGAAATTTGATAATTACTTAAAACCTGATTGTCGAATAATGAATGATATCGCCCGACGGAGAATATAATTTGGGAGATATAGATATAACTTTTGATATATAGTCAGAATATTTTTTCATCTTCCATACAAAATTATAATCAAGAATAAACTATCAAGGCCATAGCCTCACGGTTATTTCAAGAAATCTTCCTTTTTTACTTTTTCTTTCTCTCGGTTATATATCAGGATATAAAAAGAACTTAATCGCTATTTATCCTAAAACGATTAAGTTCCTTTCTTATAATAAAGCAATTTGCTGTTTAATCAAATTCTTTTTTCAGTTGTTCTACCCAGCTTTTTATCCGATCGTTTGTCAGTTTCGACTGGTTTTCTTTATCTATGGCTAATCCAACGAATTTGTGATCTCGAATGGCTCGTGACATTTCAAAATCATAACCCTCGATAGATGTAAAGCCAACTATTTTAGCTCCAACAGACTCGAATGTCTCAGCCAAAATACCTATTCCGTCAACAAAGTTTTCCGGGTACTTCACCTGATCTCCTAGTCCAAAAATGGCAACTTTCTTGCCCTTCATATTCAAAGCTTCTAGTTCAGGTCTTACTTCATCCCAATGATTGGGTAGCTCTCCATCAAACCATGTTGCTACTCCTACAATAATATTGTCATAACTTTCAAAATCCTTTTTCCATGCATCTTCAACTGAGACAAGGTCAACTAGGTCACTACCAAAAGCCTCTTTTATCTTTTTAGCAATAGAGGCTGTCTTGGTTGTAGTTGTTCCGTAAAACAATCCTATTTTCTTCATTGCATATATAGTGTTTTTTGTTATTTAAAATTCAAGTAATTTTTTAGCAGCTTCGTAGATTTTATCCACATTCGGAAGTACAGCTTTTTCTAGTATCGGATTGAAGCCTACAGGCGTGAAAGTAGAACCTACACGTTGTACCGGCGCATCCAGATACTGGAACATTTCTGAACCAATTATCGCTGCAATTTCTCCTCCAAGACCTGCAAACACTTTGTCTTCATGTACAATAAGTGCTTTACTTGTTTTCTTTACCGATTCGAAGATAGTCTCTTTATCCAATGGAACCAAAGATCGTAAGTCGATTACTTCGACATCCCAATCTTCTTTAGCCAAACGCTCTGCCACAGAGAGGCTGAGTAGTGTTGTGTTTCCATAAGTGAAAAGGCTTAGATCCTTTCCGGGACGGCGAACACGAGCCTTTCCAAAAGGTACTTCAAAATCGTCAGGAATAACTGTTGCTGCATCTACAGAGTTGTATAAAGCTTTTGGCTCTAGAAATACGGTTAATCCTTCCGAACGTAAGCTGGTACGCAACAGACCTGCTGCATCGTCTGCGAAAGAAGGATAAACGATTCTGCATCCCGGCAATGTAGCCAATGCCGCTTCAATATTTTGAGAGTGGTATATTCCGCCTCCGATATATCCACCCGATGCTAGTCGTAAAGTGATATTCGGTGAAAACTGACCGTTGCTGCGCCAGTAATCGTGGGTACATTCTACAAATTGCTCCATTGCCGGCCAAAAATAATCGGCAAACTCAGCACCTTCTATAACAACTCGTATCTTCGGGTCGAAACGGCTCATACCGTTTGCTGTTCCCACGATAAAGTCTTCTGCAATAGGAGCGTTGAAAATACGTTTTTCTCCAAACTCTTGTTGCATACCTTTCGAAACGTTGAACACTCCCCCTTTGTCTTTGTTTGCCACATCCTGCCCCCACAAGAAAGTGTCGGGATTGTGTCTAAACTCAGCTTTGAGTGTTTCGTTAATAGCCGTTACCAGATTTTTCTTTTCGCCCTCTTCATTATGAGTTCCATCCACATACTTTTCAGGTTTATATGGTTCCGGTATAACGAAATCGAAAATAGATTTAGGGTCGGGATCGGGTGCAGCTAAAGCCTTTTTATTCGCGGCACTCACTTCTTTCTTTACTTCGGCTTCTATGGCTTGCAATTCTTCTTCCGTAAAGCGTTTGTAGCGTAACAGCATCCGACGGAATTTATGTAAAGGATCGGCTTCTTTTACATATTTCAATTCGTTTTCATCACGATACAGAGTATGCTTATCCGAGTTGGAGTGTGAGCCGATGCGTACGCAATTGGCGTGCATCAATACCGGCTTCTGATTTGCAATAGCATATTCGCGAGCTTCGGCCATTGCATTCATCGAGTCGAAAACATCCTTACCGTTGCAATACATTATTCTCAGGTTTTTTATCCCTGAATAATTATCTACGGCTTTTCTGTTTGCTGTCTGATCTTTTTTAGGAACTGATATACCATAACCGTTATCCTGTATGACAAATATTACAGGCAGTTCTTCTTTCGATGCTCCGTTTATCGCTTCAAAGACATAGCCTTCCGACATGGCAGATTCTCCGTGTGACGTGATAGCGACACCTTTTTTCTCATAATATTTTATGGCGCGGGCTACTCCTACAGCATGTAAATCGTGATTACCTGTGGCAGAAGATACGTTCTCTATGTGCCATTCAGGTTTGGCAAAGTGGTTCGACATGTGACGTCCGCCACTAGCCGGATCAGTTGCTTTCGAAATACCGTTCAGTATCAGTTCTTCTGCAGTAAGACCTGCTGAAAGAACGGTTAGCATATCACGATAATAAGGGAACATGAAATCTTCTCCTTTAGTAAAGGCCTGCCCCACTGCAAGCTGGATTCCATCGTGTCCTGCATAAGGAGCATGGTACGACCATCCGAGAGATTGTAGCAAATAGGCCGGGGCTTTTTCGTCGATAGCCCGTCCTAATGTCATCAGGTGATACCAGTTTTTTAGAGTTTCTTTATCTGTTGTTTTTATATCATATTTTTTCATATCTGTTTTTCTGTTTTGAGTTAGGTTAGGCATTCCAGTTTTCCAAATATTCAGCTATGCGGTACAAGAAGTTTCCTCCCAGCATACCGTCTACCACACGGTGGTCGTACGATAATGAAAGGTACATCTTGTGTCTGATAGCGATAACATCCCCTTCGGGCGTTTCTACTACTACAGGTTTCTTCTCAATGATGCCTACACCAAGTATTGCTACTTCGGGTTGGTTGATAATCGGAGTACCAAACAAACTCTTGAATGAACCAAAGTTGGTAATGGTGAATGTTCCTCCTTGAATTTCATCCGGCAACAATTTATTGGCGCGAGCCTTGTTTGCCATATTATTCACCGCTACAGCCAAACCGCTTAAGCTTAATTTATCCGCATCTTTTATTACGGGAACAATCAGGTTTCCATCATTCAGAGAAACAGCAACACCGATGTTGATGCGTTTTTTCTCTATAATGTTATACCCGTCCACAGAGGAGTTGATGCGAGGGAAATCCTTCAATGCTTTTGCTGTTGCTTCAACTATCGGTGACATATATGTAAGGCTTACACCTTCGCGTTTCTTGAAGGTATCTTTGTTTTGTTCACGCCAGTTTACTAGTTTGGTTACGTCTACTTCTATCACATTGGTAACATGCGGAGATATCTTTTTAGAAGCAACCATTCGGTCGGCTATAATACGACGTATGGCATCCATCGGAATCACCTGATCCCCATCTGCAACTTGTACAGGCGCTGCCTTTGGTGCACTTTCTTGTGATGGTGACGGAGCTGCAGGTGTAGACGTTTTTGCAGCCGGTGCCGGTGTTGTTGATACTCCTTTTTTCTTATTGTCGATGTATAGCTCAATATCACGTTTGCTGAGGCGTCCTTCGTAACCTGTTCCGGGTACAGTATCAAGCTCACTTTGACTGATTCCCGCGTCTTTTGCTTTCTGTAGAACAACAGGAGAATACCATCTGTCTGCTGTGCCTTTACTTACTTTTTCTTCCGATACTTTCGCAGGTGCGGTCGGAGTTGCTTTTTCTTCAGCCTTAGCTGGTGCAGGAGCAGGAGCCGGTGTCGGTTCTTCTTGTTTTGCAGCTTCAGTACTTGGTTCTTCTTCGCCTTCTTCACCTTCCAGTTCAACGATAGCTACAACAGTACCTACAGATACTGTATCTCCTTCTTTGAATAATATTTCAAGAATTTTCCCTGATACAGGAGATGGAATTTCCGCACTGACTTTTGCTGTGTTTACTTCAAACAAAATGTCATCTTCGTTAATTGTATCCCCAACTTTGATCGACCACGAAATGATAGTCCCTTCGGTTATACTTTCGCCCAATTTGGGCATTTTAATTTCAAATTTTGCCATGGTTTATATTGTATTATATTTTATAGTAATTTCTTTTAAATTATAGATTGAAGTGCTTGCTCCGATACTCTAGGTTTCTTTCCTTCATAATTCCATTCATCTGTTCCATACTTCTCATTCACCAGTTTCTTTATATTTAAAACATCTTCACTCGTGAATTGATAAATAGAATTTCCCTTTTTCTCATTCATGAAATAAGCCATGATATAATCTTTGAAACGATTTATATTTAATGGCTTATCTATATGGTTAAGGATGTTCGTAACGGGACTTTTTACCGACTTGACATAAATCCGCTTATCGACTTTATTTTCCAGTTGCTTCGGATCACTTTCAAGCGTAGTAGTGAGTCTGTTGAGGTCGGATGAAAAAAGTAATGTCGCATGAAACATAGCCCTGTCTTTGTGTACACATTGCGCACTGCCCGATATTTTGAGTCCATCAATGTTTATTGCCAAGCGTGTGTCTACCTCAGCATGGATGCCCAGAGTGGATAGAAGCATAACTATTCTTTCTGTGAACCGGTGAAAGCCTATGCCTTTATTGTTTTCTATAAAGGTCAGGTTCAAATTACCTAGATCATGAAATACAGTTCCTCCTCCCGATGAGCGTCGTGCTACTTTGATATTATTCCTTTGTATAAAGTCGAGATTAACCTCGGCCAATACATTTTGGTACTTGCCTATAACCACTGACGGTTCATTCTGGTATAACATGAAAAATTCTTCTGAGAAATTTTTCAGAAGATATTCTTCACTGGCCATGTTGAACCAAGCGTCGGTATATGTATTGTTAATACAAAGCATTTTGTTAAGAGAATAAAGTCTCGTGTATAATTTCGCCTACAGTTGGATGCGGATATACATGTTTACGGAACTCTTCTACAGTGTTACCGTTTTCTATCGCAATCCCTGCCAGCAGTATTAATTCTGATACCGGATTACCAAGCATGTGGCATCCTATAATGCGATCGCTATCGTCTACTATTATTTTACAGAGTCCGCTTCCTGTTTCATTTTCTGCAATAAATCGCCCGGAATACGCCATCGGTAATTTGAGCACACGAAAAGGTTCTCCCTTTGCTGTCAACTCTTCTTCAGTCTTTCCTACTCCTGCAATCTCCGGGTTTGTATAAACGACACTAGGGATAGCCTTATAACTCATTTTGTCATCTTCGCCAAGAATATGGCTGATAGCTACTTCTCCTTCTCTGATAGCGGTATGAGCCAGTAACGAAAAGCCGGTAATATCTCCTGCGGCATATATACGAGGATGGCTGGTTTGCATATACTCATTAACTTTTACACCGTTTTTGAGAAGCTCCACGTTTAAAGACTCCAGTCCGAATCCTGTGGTAATAGCTCTACGTCCCACACTTACCAGTATCTTTTCAGATTCAATTGTTTGAGTCTTTCCATTTTTCTCTACAACTACACCTTTCTTTGTAACCTCTGTAACTTTTGTATTCAGATGGAATTTAATTCCTCTCTTTGCATAATCGCTGCGAAGCATGGCTGATGTTTCTTTGTCCATTACTCCGAGTATTTCAGGCATCATTTCTATAACATTGACTTCTACGCCCATGCTATTAAAGAAAGAAGCGAATTCGATACCAATAACACCACCACCAATGATTGCAAGTGATTTTGGTAAGTCTCCAAACTCTAAGGCTTCTTTCGATGTCCAGTAATTTACTTCAGACAACCCCTTTATCGGAGGTATAACAGTTTCGGAGCCTGTGCATAATAGCAAATATTTTACTGAATAGGTTTCCTTACCACTCGAAATGTTGATCTTATTATCCTTCTCCCCGGTGATGGTTGCTGTATCTTTAACTACAGTAACACCGTATGATGATAATTTAAAGCTGACTCCCGCCGTTAATTTTTTTACGACTTTATCCTTTCTGTCAATTATTTTTGATACATCGAAAGAAGGGGCGTTGTCTAATGTAATTCCGTATTTGCTTGCATTTTTTATGCTATCCAGTGTTTTGGCTGAATATAAAAGTGTTTTTGTGGGGATACATCCTTCATTGAGACATACACCTCCGATGTATTTCTTTTCAAAAAGGACAGTTTTTAATCCGTTCGATGCAGCTATTTCGGCTGCATTATACCCTGCCGGACCTCCACCGATAATTGCGATATCAAATTCCATAGTCTATCTATTGATTGTTAGTTGTCAAAAAAAGTTCGTTTTGCAATGTGTATATTACACATCACCCTATAAACAAATGAGAACAAGATAAGTTTTATCGATTTTAACTATTACTCTTATAGATAATCAATATGAGGCGTTTCTATAAGAAAAAAATGGCTTCTGCACTTAGTTATAGGATTGTAGGGGTATGGATTAAATGTGTTTAATTCTATCTTTTTAATGTTTTTTTACTTTTCTCGAATAAAAGAATAAATATGCGAAACTGTATTTTTTTGAGAATATTCCATTAATTCTAAATAAGATTCTCATGATTAGATTTTGCGTCTTATGTACACAATTATGTTTTAAAACATATATGTGTCTTTATTACGCATAATATTATGTTCCTTAAAAATATTAAAATATATTTGCATCAGACAAGATTACAGAAAATACAAAATTTCTCTTTAAAAAATGTGAAGCATTATACACTACATAACCTCTTTCGCAACCTCGGCTTTGAACATCGTTTCCTAGTATAAACCTTAAGCTATATATAAAACCCGATATATTCCTTGCGATATTTTCATGAGGATATGTAAAGTTAGCTCAGTATTTAACAGCAGAGGATAGGAGTAGAGGAGAATAATAGAAATTGAGTTTGTGTTAAGGGCTAAATTACTCATAGATAACTAAATAAAAATCTATTTGTATTCAAATCATTAATTTCTTCAATTTAAAAAAATATGAAAAACAAGTTTTTAAGACAATTCGGTTTAATTGCTTTAATGGCGATTTCTGGTACTACAGGAATAAAGGCTCAAAGAGTAGCTATAGCAAAGACTGATACAGTAAAACCTACAACAACTACAACTGCCGGAAAAACATCGAACATGATGTTAAATGCTTCTGCTGATAATGGACCCCGTGCTGTAAATATTGGTTTGCCTGCTAGTGTGGGAGGAACGGTTATCTTAGAAAACGGCTTACCGGTAGTATATGATTTTATGGGACAAACTCCCACAGCAGTATGGCGTAACGATCTGGGGATTGCTAAATTTAGTGTATTGAACGTATCAGAAACGGCTCTTTTAGCAAGTGATGTTGGGGTGTCTGTTAGTACATTGACAAATCGAGGAACAGATAAATTCAAAGGGACTGCATCATTTACTACAAACTCTTACGGACTGTTACGTGGAGATGTAAGTATAAGTGGACCAGTAAAAAATGGATTCTATTATTCATTAACGGCTTTTGTTAATATGGATCCGGGTACATTTAGTTCTAATATTTCACAATTCCTTGATAAAACGCAAATATACAAAGGAGTTATTAACAAAAGATATACCAACGGGCAGATTGGGCTGCAGTATAAATATGCTTATAGTCAGTCTATTTCAGCTAAACAAAGTCCTTATATCTACCGTCAGGATGGTACAGTAGACAAATTGCCGGGATTTAGAATCGGACGCGACTCGTACCTTGAACAATCCGGCATTATCAATGCTATTGATCCACTTACGGGTAAAGAAGTAGTATGGGATGCAATGAGTGATGCAGCTTCCACATCTCATGTTTTTGATCTCATGGGAGACCACAATTTTAATAATGGGATGAAACTAGATTATACTCTCCGTTATCACTATGCTAATTCCGGTATGTATAATCCTTATCTTACTAGTATGACTCAAGGTATCAGACCTGGAGTTTCCCCTAAAGAAGGAGATTCTCGTTATGTTTACTCAGAAGACCCCAGCTCTATTTATAATGGTCTTGTGCAGAAAGGGTTAATGATTTATTCACCTCGATCTGTAAAAAATACGGTGATGGCTCGCCTAGAGTTAAGTAAAAAGTCGAAACAACATCATTGGATGGTTGGATTTCATAACTGGTACTATAACGTAGATAAAGCAGTAACTTCTACATATAACTATTTGTTTGAGGTGACACCTAATCCGAGAAAACTTATTCAACAGAAATGGGGTGCTCTTTCTTCTGGCGGATATGGATGGGTAAGCCAAGGAGATGCTTATGGTAATAGCTCACATAATCGTGCTATGCAATATTACAATGGCATAGATAATAAAATGGCACTAGTTGGAACAGAAAAATGGAATCCATCCGATAAATTCATATTAGATATGGGAACCCGTCTAGAATGGCAACGTATTGATGGAGATTGGTATACAGCCGAAGATAGAAAAGCCTCAGGAACAAATTGGTTATCAGGTAAAACCACTGATGTCAAAAAAGACTGGTATAATATTTCAGCTACAGCAAGTGCTACATATAAAGCATTCCGAAACTTAGGCTTTTTGGCTGATGTATATTATATCCAGCAGGCCGGAAAGCTTAGTGCATATGCAGGAGCCGATGACCCATCTATCGAAAAGTGTGAAATCCCGGGATTTTCTGCCGGTGTTTACTTTAATCATTCAATGATCAGCTTGGTGTCTAAAGTAACTAAAATTAAACGTACAAATTTCAAAAATAATTCTACATTCAATGCAACATGGACTGATAGTAAATTCCCAGGTGAGACCTTCTCTGCTACAACCAAACAAACCAGTAGCTATGATGTAAGTACAGTGGGTTGGACTACAGATGTATTATTTACTCCATTCAAAGGATTTAATTTACACTTATTGCTTACACTGCAAAATCCTAAATATGAGAATTATGCAATGACTATCAACTACGAAGCCGAAAGTCAGACCGGACATACATCTACATATAGTGAGACTGTAGACAATAGTGGAAATGTTGCTCGTAGTGTGTCAAAAACATTGATAGAAATAGACCCAAGCTATACATGGGGCGCAGGAGGAAAGTATAGGCTATGGGCTAGTGCACGCTATTTCAGTAAAGAGTATGCAAACTATCCTAATACGTTGATCTTTGCCGGGCGTTGGGAAACATTTGCCGGATTCAACTACAAATATGATAAGAATGTGGATTTTAGTATCAATGCCGTAAATGTATTGCGACAAAGTGGTGCTCAAGGTTCTATTTCCGGAACAAATACTACAACTGCTGAAGGGGCAAAATTATTATATGACAAACCTCTTGTAGGAACATATATTCGCCCATTTACTATAGAGTTTAAAACAAGAATTAGATTTTAAATTTAAATAGCTAATTCAAGCTAAAAACAAAAAAATATGAAAGGAAAATATTTAAAATCACTATTTATATTATTCTTATGCGGTATATTCTCTTTTCAGGTGCATGCCCAAAAGAAAGAATGGAAACTGATCAGTTACAATGTATACTGGGGGATGCAAAAAGATTCGACTGAAAATAAATCCAAATTTGCAGAATGGATCAGAGCACAAGATACTGATATTGTCGCATTGCAAGAAATGAATGGTTTTACGCAGCAGAATCCTGAGTTTGCACCAAAAGGTGCCAATCCTAATAATCTTCAAAAATTTGCAGAAAGTTATGGACACCCGTATGTTTTTATAGTAAGAGAACCGGCTGCAGATGGATCTATCAGTTTCCCTGTTGCCATTACGTCAAAATATCCAATAGTGAATGCTGTTCGTGTAGTAGAAAATGCTTCTCATGGTTTCCTTATTGCTGAAATAGAAGGGCTTCACTTTGTAGTTACACATTTTCATCCATTTTCGTCAGAAAAGCGAGGATATGAAATAGATCAGATATTGGCTACAATAAAGTCGAAGCCAAGTGATTGGAAGTGGTTCTTAATAGGTGATCTGAATTCTGTTTCACCACTCGATAAGAATGCGTATGCTGATAATAAACTGCGTGACTTTATACGTGAAGACAGAAAGAAAAGGCCTCACAACAAAAACTTAGGGAAAAATGATGAATTGGATTATTCTATTCAACAGAAAATTTTAGACTTTGGCTTTGTCGATGCACTTAAGGTATCTTATCCTCAATTCGTCGCATCAGCTCCTACTAAATTGTTTTATGACCAATCTAAATTTCCTCTACGATACGATTATTTATACGTAAGCTCTAATCTGAAGAATAGCATAGTAAAATGCGAAATAATGAAGGATAACTTTACAGATCATTACTCTGATCACTATCCTGTATTATTAATCTTTAAAGAATAAGGAGTATAGGAAGACGGTTGCTTTAAGGTTTAAGTAGTTATATAAGAATTGGTTTAAGAAAGCCAGTATTAAAAATAACGCCACTAACCATATTGAAATAAATAATAAAAGTATAAGATTATGAAAAAAATACAAATACTTCTGATTACAATTTTATTGATTTCTGTCCCAAGCGTTTTTGCACAAAAGAAACAAACAAAAAATGATGCTGTGGTTATTTATATCGCACGTCATGGGAAAACAATTTTAAATACAATGGATCGGGTACAGGGATGGGCCGATGCTCCATTAACTCCTCCGGGAGTGGAAGTAGCAGAGTTTTTGGGTGTGGGGTTGAAAGACATTCCTTTCAAAGCTGCTTATTCGAGTGACTTGGGGCGTGCACGCCAAACAGCACGTATTGTTTTGGATGCAAAGGGACAAAAAGATATGGCTATCGTAGAAGTGCCTCAAATTCGTGAAACAAACTTTGGCAGCTATGAAGGTGAGTTTAACCTTAAGATGTGGAACGATGCAGCTTTATATTTGCATTATAAGTCGTATAAAGATATGATGGCTGCGATGCAGGAAAATTCCGCACTATTAAAAGATATGGTGGATTCTTTCAAGGCATTGGAAACTTTGGGAATCGGAGAAAGTTACGACGAAGTAAAAGTCAGGGGACAAAAAGCTTTAAGAGAGATTGCTGAAAAAGAAGCGAAGAATGGCGGTGGAAATATTCTGGTTGTTGGACATGGTATGTCTATCGGTATATTTTTATCCGACTTAGACAGTTTTGGAAAGAAGCCGGAAGCTAGTCATATGGGTAATGCTGCTGTATGTAAATTGATTTATAAAGATGGAAAATTCTCTTTGGAGTCTTTTGGTGATATGAGCTATGTAGAAAAAGGTAAAAAACTATCAGGTAAGTAAGATTGTATTGGTATCAGTCTAATCAAAAGAGGCTATTCCCTGGAAGGAATAGCCTCTTATTAATCTGTTAACTGTATTTGCTCTTATCCGTTTCCTTTTTTCATTGCAGCGATAGAATCCAATACTTTGCAAGAGAATCCCCATTCGTTGTCATACCACGCTACTACTTTTACAAATGTAGGACTAAGCATAATCCCCGCTTTTTCGTCAAAAATAGCAGTGTTCGGATTACCTATCATATCAGACGATACAACTTCGTCGGCTGTATATGCCAAATAACCCTTTAATGATCCTTCCGAAGCCTCTTTCATTGCTTTACAAATTTCTTCGTAAGAAGTCGGCTTAGACAAACGTGCAGTCAGATCCACAACAGACACATCAAGGGTTGGTACGCGGAAAGACATACCGGTTAATTTTCCGTTGAGTTCAGGGATCACTTTACCTACTGCTTTTGCGGCTCCTGTAGTCGATGGGATGATATTACCCGAAGCTGCACGTCCTCCTCTCCAGTCTTTCAACGATGGTCCGTCTACTGTTTTTTGAGTTGCAGTGGTTGAGTGTATAGTACTCATCAACGCTTCTTCTATGCCGAATTTGTCGTTCAGTACTTTGGCTACCAATGCCAGACAGTTCGTAGTACACGATGCGTTGGATATAAACTGAGTATCTTTCACATACTTGTCGTCATTTACTCCCGGAACAAACATTGGAGTATCATCTTTGGATGGGCCCGACATAATTACATATTTTGCACCTGCTGCAATATGTGCTTGCGCTTTCTCCTTAGTAAGAAATAACCCTGTAGATTCTACTATATATTCGGCTTCAACCTCATTCCATTTCAGGTTGGCAGGATCTTTCTCTGCTGAGATGCGGATTGTATTTCCATTGACAACAAGTTTGCCCTCTTTTGTCTCAATAGATCCATCAAATTGTCCGTGAATGCTATCATATTTGAGCATATAAGCTATATATTCAACATCCATCAAATCGTTGATACCAACTATTTGTATATCACTTCTGCTTTGAGCAGCTCTAAACACCAAACGTCCGATACGTCCAAAACCATTAATACCTACTTTAATTGCTTTCATAATGAATTGGTTTTTAAATGATAAAATATCTTGTTCTTTTTAGTACTACAAAGATACATTATAATATCTTTGTCTGAAATGACAAAAAATATACAAATCCTGCCAAGTCGGATTGATTTTACTAAATAATACTTATTTTTAGATTCTAAAATATAAAAACAGATGAGTAAACAGTTAAAAATAAGGCATATTGTGTTTCTGGTTCCTCCCAATTCCACCCTGCTGACTATGGTGGGCCCATTGGAGGTATTTACCAAAGCAATCGAACAGTTTGATCTGGTAGATAAGAATATTGATTTCACGTATCAGACGCATGTCATAGCTATGGGTAAGGAGAGACAGATAGATACATCTTCGGGTTTATCGATATTAAGTGAAGGATGCTATACCGAAATAGATTATCCGATTGACACGCTGATTGTAACAGGACTGGCTCGCCATCTTAAAGATAACCTGAAGGCTGAGATGATAGAATGGATCAAAGATCAGGCGAAAACGACTCGCCGGATGTGTTCGGTCTGTTCGGGTGCTTTTATTCTGGCCGAAGCAGGATTGCTGGATGGAAAAAAAGCGACTGCCCATTGGTCGAGAAATGAAGCGTTGGAACAGATGTATCCTTTAGTAAATGTGCAGATAGCACGTATTTTTATTAAGGATGGAAATATTTATACAGCGGCAGGTATTACCTCCGGTATGGATTTAGCTTTGGCTCTCATCGAAGAAGATCTGGGACAGTCGTTTGCTCTGCATATCGCCCGCTGGTTGGTCTTGTATCTGAAACGCCCCGGCAATCAGGCACAGTTCAGCTCATACTTAGATTCTAAAATGATCGGAAACCCAACTATCCGAAGGGTTTGTGAGTGGATACTTGAACACCTGAGAGAAGACATTACGGTAGAGAAAATGGCAGAATATGCGGCAATGAGCCCTCGTAATTTTGCTCGTGTCTTTGTACGCGAATTGCGTGTAACCCCAGCTAAGTTTATCAATAAACTGCGTGTAGAAAATGCCAGCCAACATCTTATCGAAACACAATTATCTCTTGACGAAATAGCCGATAACTGCGGGCTAAAGACAGGTGAAAATCTTCGCCGTCAGTTTATAAGCTTTATGGAGATTACTCCGGCTCAATATCGGAAAAGCTTCCGTTCTTCTTGGGCAGACGTTGCTGTGTAGTAGATATTGGAGATTTATTGAATCCCTATGGACAGAAAGTTTATAGGGATTTTTATTTTAGAAAGGATGCATCATAGCGTTAATTATAGCATCCTGTTTTAGTCTTTAGGATGTCGTTATAGAGAACTGGCAAATGAAGAAAATATACTATTCTTTTGCACAAATTTTCGGTTGTGAATTTTGCCTATATAATTCTGATTTTAATTATTATTTTTGCTATACTTCGTTATCTTTGTAATACATGTGGTGAATTCCATCTGTTTTTTTGTGCCTGTCATCGGGTGAATATGACATAATGATATTTAGCCCTGGTATTCTTAAAATCGAAATATTATCAATTTATTTTATATCATGAAAACAAATAGGAGAGACTTTTTTAAAATTTTAGGAAGCGCAGCAGCTCTTACTATTATTCCTCGTCATGTGATGGGTAGAGGCTACATTGCTCCCAGCGATCAGTTGACTAAGGGAATTATAGGAACAGGCAGTATGGGGCGTGGTCATGTGAATTATGCAGGCACAAGGTTAGTTGCTGTATGTGATGTGGATAAGAAACATCTGGAGTTGGGAAAACACCTTGTAACTGATAATATTGCAGCATATCACGATTTCCGCGATTTGATATTAGACAAAAATGTTGACATTGTTCATATAGCAACACCTCCCCATTGGCATGGTATAATGTCTGTGGAGGCGGCCAAGGCCGGAAAAGATATTTGGTGCGAGAAACCCATGACCCGTACCATAGGAGAAGGAAAGCGTGTGATGGAGGCCGTTAAGCAATATGGATCGAAGTTTCGTTTGAATACATGGTTTCGTTTCACTGATAATTTTTATGGATTGGGAACACCGGTTCGCCCGCTAAAGAAGTTGGTGCAGAGCGGTATGCTGGGTTGGCCATTAAAGGTTACGATCAGTAGGCATACAGGCTTCGATTGGAAATTCTACTGGGTAGGAAAAGAAAACCTTCAGCCGGAGGCTATTCCTGCCGAGCTTGATTATGATATGTGGCTTGGCCCGGCACCGTACAAGCCTTATAATAGCCATCGTGTGCACCAAACGTTCCGAGGGTATTGGGATTACGACGGAGGCGGTTTGGGAGATATGGGACAGCATTATATCGATCCTGTACAATACTTCCTTGGCAAAGATCATACCAGCCCGGTAAAAGTGGAAGTGGATGCGCCACAACAACATCCCGATGCAATAGGTACGTGGCGCTCTATTACGTACACTTACGATGATGGTTGCCAGATCGTACTGTGGGGTGATGATTATGGAGATCCTAACACGCCGTATATATCAGGGCCAAACGGTAATGTTTATAAAAATTTTGTTTGTGATATACCTTATTGGGAAAAGAAACTAGCTGCCTATCCGGAGCCCGAAGAACAGGTTACAGATTTCATCGAAAGTGTGAAAACGCGTAAACAGTTTGCCCTTAACGAGCAGAATGGCTTCCGCTCGTCTACAATAGTAAATATGGGAATTGTGGCGTTGAGGCTAAACCGTACGCTGCATTTTGATCCTGTAAAACTTGAGTTTGTGAATGATGATGCGGCTAACCGTTTGCTTGACCAACCAATGCGTGCCCCTTGGAATATTTAACCTGTACTATCAAAAACAAACAAGATAACAATATAATCATGAAAAAAATATACTCATTATTAGGCGTATTTCTGTTTTGTTCAGTGATGATATTTGCTCAATATTCGACAAACAGAACCGCTAAAACCATTGTTGCTGATGTTTTGGCACAAATGCCCGCTCAGCAAACTGAACAATATTATGCCCAGATAAAAGATTTGGCCTCTACAGGAGAAGAAGGTGTTTTGCTGTTGGTGAAGATGATGAATCCTTTAGGTAAAGGAGCTAATTCGCAAGTAGAATTTGCATTAAGCGGACTTTCTCACTATGTTTCTGCCGAAGGGATGGGAGATAAAAGACAAGTGGTGTCCGGCGCTTATATCAAAGCCCTTGATATGGTAAGTGATCGTGAGATCAAAGCTTTTATTATCCGCCAACTAGAGCTGATAGGTAAGGATGAGGCTGTTGCTAAACTGGCTACATACCTCAATGACGATTCTCTCTGTGGCCCTGCCGCCGCAGCCCTATCAGAGATTAACACGCCGTTGTCGCAAAAAGTATTGTTGAATGCTTTAAGTGCTTCTGTCGACGATAAGTCTTCGGAAAGTATTATTTTGGCATTAGCTAAACTGAAAGTAACCGATGCCGAAAATTCACTCAGACGATTGTTGGATACTAACGATACTGACAAAAAGAAAACTGTATTATATGCATTAAGCCAGCTTGGATCAAAGGCTTCTTTGCCGGATTTAGCCCTAGCAGCCGAAAAAGATAATTATACGATGGGGAAAAGTGGTGCTAACGAAGCCTATATTGCCCTCATCAAACGTGTACTGACTCAGGGAGATAAAAAAGAGGCCGAAAAAGCAGCCTCAGACCTGATGAAAAAAGCAGAAAAAGCAGGGCAGCTACAAACCCGTGCAGCAGCTTTGCAAATACTGATGGAGGCGAAGCCTGCAAATGCCTTGCAGCAACTGCAAAATGCACTGAAAGACGACAATAGTAATTACAGATATGCTGCGTTGACATACGCTTCTGACTACGCAGATAGCAAAATGTATGCGGAGTTGATTAAATTATTGAAAAAGGCAAAACCTGATGCACAGTTGGATATTCTCAACTGGCTCGGGGAGGAATCTGAATCGCAAAATAAGCGAAACGAAATAAAGCCCTTGATCATAGAACCTGCAATTGGATTTTTGACGGCAGGTAGCGCTGATATGAAAAAATCGGCAGCAAATATACTGGCTAAGACCGCAGATCCGAAGGCGATAGCAGCTCTTGCTTATTTATTGAACGATGCTGATCCTAAAACGGTAGCAATAGCCAAAGACGCATTGTCTGTTACAAATGGAGATATTGCTTCTGCCGTTGTTCCTGTAATAGCAGGAGCAAACGCAGCCGGAAAAGTAGCCGGATTGCAATTGTTGGCTGAGCGCAAATCTTCGGCTAATATAGCTACAGTGCTCGAACAAATCAATTCGACATCGCCGGATGTACAGACTGCTGCATATACAGCTCTCAAAGATGTGGTTTCGGCTGAAAACCTAAACCAATTATATGCTCTTCTTGAGTCTGCTTCTTCAGAAAATGTTCCTTATGTTCAGCAGGCGATTGCAAGTGCTCTCCAGTCATATTCAAAGGAGAAACAATATGATGTCATCATGGCTCGTATGGGGCAGGTGGGTAACGATAAACAGTATTTATATTATCCTGTGCTATCAAAGACGGGCGATGAAAAAGCATTGAGCTTTATTGTCGATCGTTTCAACAAAGAAAGTGGAGTGGCAAAGGATGCCGCTTTTCAGGCATTATCAGATTCGAAAGATACTGGTGCTGCGGCTGAGTTGCTTGCTATTTGCAAAAACAGAGCGGATATCCTGTATTTCGACAGGGCAATTAACCGATATATCCAATTAGTCGCTAATCCTAAGCTTACAGGAGAAAACAGGCGTTTGCTTCTTACCGATGCTTTGGAAATAGCACGCACTGATGGGCAAAAGAATAGTATTTTGTCTCAGTTGGGTAATACAGGTTCTTATCTGGCTTTGCTGCGTGCCGGACAATATTTGGACAGTAAGCCTTTGCAACAGGCTGCAGCAGATGCTGTGGCTAAAATAGCTTTAGGCAATAAAAATTATACAGGTAAGGTGGTAGAGGAACTGTTGAATAAGGTAATAGATGTATTGAGCAATGCTGACGCTGATTACCAGAAACAGGCTATCCGCAAACATCTGAATGAAATGCCGAAAGAAGAAGGCTTTGTTTCTATTTTCAACGGGAAAGACTTAGATGGATGGAAAGGCATCGTAGAAAATCCGATAGCCCGTGCAAAAATGAAACCGGCTGTGCTGGATAAAAAGCAACAAGCAGCCGATAAGGTAGCTGCAGAACATTGGAAAGCTGAAAATGGAATCCTTGTCTTCGACGGAAAAGGAGGAGATAACCTTTGCACTGTGAAGCAGTATGGCGACTTTGAAATGTATGTTGATTGGAATCTCGATCCTGCGGGGCCTGAGGCAGACGCCGGAATTTATTTGCGGGGAGTTCCTCAAGTGCAGATATGGGATGTATCACGTGTAAATGTAGGAGCTCAAGTAGGATCGGGAGGGTTGTATAACAACGAGAAAAATCCGAGAAACCCATTGACTTTGGCCGATAACAAGTTAGGTGAATGGAACACGTTTTACATTAAAATGGTAGGAGACCGTGTTACTGTAAAATTGAATGGAGTATTGGTAGTAGATAATGTGATTCTTGAAAACTACTGGGATCGCAGCCAGCCGATTTCGCCTATCGAGCAGATAGAACTGCAAGCTCATGGTAGTAAAGTATATTATCGTAATATATATGTTAAAGAATTGGAGAGGGCTAAACCTTTTGAGCTATCGGCAGACGAGAAAAAGGAAGGATTCAAGATTTTGTTTGATGGTACAAATATGCACCAATGGACAGGAAATACAACCGATTACCAATTGCAGGACGGCTGTATAGCCCTCGACCCGAAAGGTGGTCATGGCGGAAATCTTTATACAAAAGATGAGTTTGCAAACTTTATATACCGTTTCGAGTTTCAGCTTACTCCTGCGGCTAACAACGGGGTAGGTATCCGTACACCGATGGGTGTGGATGCTGCGTATGATGGTATGGAAATCCAGATCTTAGATCATGATAATCCTGTTTATAAAGATATCACACCATTGCAAGTACATGGTTCGGTGTATGGCATAATAGGGGCAAAACGTGCTAAGTTCAAACCGATGGGCGAATGGAACGAAGAGGAGATAATCGCAAATGGTAATCATATAAAGGTAACGCTCAACGGAGAGGTTATTCTCGATGGAGATATCAAAGAAGCAACCAAGAACGGAACAGCAGACGGGCATCAGCATCCCGGTTTGTTCAATCCGAAGGGGCATATAGGCTTCTTGGGGCATGGTTCGCCGGTTAAGTTTAGAAATATAAGGATTAAAGAACTGAAATAGGCTTTTTAGCAGGATAAAATAAGAGACTGCCTGAGTAGAGTTTTTCATCATCTCTCAGGCAGTCTCTTTTGTATTTAAATTTTTCCAAATTATCTTATATAAAGGCTTTTAGGTCTGAAAGAAGATAGGGGAAAGTGACAGGTCAAAAGATCTGCTAAAAGTGTCACTTTTGTCACCTTTTAGGGCTTAAGTGGTTGTAATATAGTGTAGTGTGTTTTCATGGAATTGTCACCTTTTGTATCTTGGCTGGTTTTACATTTTTATTATGCCTATCTTTGCAGCTATTTTGTGAAAATCATGGTAATTGAAGTATTTGAAAAAGAAATAAGAGACATAAACGATACACCGATTGTACAACAAACAGCCTTTTGGTCTGAGGTGAAGAGTCATCAGGGATTGGGTACCAAAGCTTTCGACTTTAAGGTAAAGAACAGAGATATATACACAAATGTAGGGGGACACTCATATACCAATGCTGATGTACTGGTGCTACAAAAGCCTTTAAACTCGGAATATAGCATGGCCTATGTGCCTTATGGCCCCGAGATAGAGCCGTCTGAAGAATTTCAAGGGCGATTTTTGGAGGAATTGTCTGAAATAATACGTTCTCATTTGCCTAAGAGTTGTATAGCTATCCGCTACGATCTCAACTGGCAATCACACTGGTGCGACGAGAGCAACTATGATGACCAAGGAATATGGATTGGACCTCCCGAAAAAAAATATCAAGAGTTTCAGCTAAACTATGGTACTGTAGAGTGGAATCTAAGAAAGAGCAATTCCGATATCTTACCATCTACTACTATATATCTTGATCTGAGTCTGTCGGAAGATGAAATTCTGATGCAAATGAAACCCAAGACTCGTTACAATATACGTCTGGCCGAAAAAAAAGGAGTCTGTGTCAAGCGTGTAGGATTGGATAAGATATCTATTTGGTACGATCTGTATAAAGAGACAGCTTTACGAAACGGTCTATATATAAATGATATAGAGTATTTCACCTCGGTGTTGACTGCAAAAGCAGATGATACTGCATCTCCGGCTCGGGTTGAACTCCTATTGGCGGAACACGAAGGAGAGCCTTTGGCTGCTATATTCCTGGTAATGTCGGGGCATAGAGGGACATATCTATATGGAGCTTCATCTTCTCGCAAGAGAAACTATATGCCGACTTACGCACTCCAGTGGGAAGCTATAAAAATAGCGAAGGAATATGGTTGTACCGAGTACGATATGTTTGGCGTTTCGCCGGGACCTGATCATTCCCATCCCATGTATGGACTCTATCAGTTCAAGACCGGATTTGGCGGAGAGCTTTTTCATCATCTGGGCTGCTGGGACTATCTGCTGGATGAAGAAAACTATCGCTATCTTTTGATCAGCGAGATGAATGCACAAGGCTACTACTTGTCTTGATATTCTCTAATTATCCTTATTTAAGGGTAAAGATATCTAATATAGATTAGTTTCTTCTCGTGTTGTTTAATATGTGAGAAGTGATATTTTGTATCTTTATATTTATTCAAAAAATAAAAAAGGATTATTATGTTTACCATTTTTGAGACTTATCCTTGGTTGTTGCCTGTGATGATTTTCTTTGGCCGGATATGTGATGTAACGCTAGGTACATTGCGTATCATCTTT
This sequence comes from Dysgonomonas sp. UBA7630, assembly GCF_002483985.1. Classification (NCBI taxonomy): domain Bacteria; kingdom Pseudomonadati; phylum Bacteroidota; class Bacteroidia; order Bacteroidales; family Dysgonomonadaceae; genus Dysgonomonas; species Dysgonomonas sp. UBA7630. Next base: position 55,519 of record NZ_DLIY01000025.1, on the reverse strand, counting down.
GTATCGAAAGGTGAAAAATATAAAGCACCGATTGTCGGCTTTTTTGAAGTCTTTATCTGGGTTGTTATTATTTCTCAGATATTCTCCCAAGCCAATAGTCTGGTTGCTTATATTGCTTATGCTGCCGGATATGCTGCCGGTAATTATGTTGGTATCTTGGTTGAGAACAGGATTGCCTTTGGATATCAGTTGCTGCGTGTATACACAAAAAAAGAAGCATTGGAGTTAATAAAAGTGCTGAACAGCAAGGATATCGGAGCTACCTTTGTGAAAGGAGAGGGGGCTGTATCTCAGGTTCATATTGTGGAGATCGTCATAGGACGAAAATCGTTGAATGAAGTTATTGGTATAATCTCTGATTTTGATTCGAAGGTTTTCTATCTGGTTGAAGATATCAGATATAAGAAAGAGGGGATATTTACATTGAAAAACTTTGTGAGGAAGTAAGATAAAAAAGCCTGCCGATAAGATAATCGACAGGCTTAGTAATGTAGTGAAAACTAAGACTCCATTACAAGTCTAATTCTTTATATAGCGAAGTGTCTCCTTCGGCTTGGATAACGACGGTGCTACAGATTCATCCGAAGTACCCCATGATTTGTTCGGGTTGCTACCCAATACAAACTTAATGTCGGCTCCGTTCTTTATATCGTCGTAAGTAATATATGTCTTGTTATACTCCTTTCCATTGAGGAACATAGCCTGTATATAGACGTTTTGCTTACTATAATTTTCGGTGGTCATGGATATCTTCTTTCCATTTGCCAATGTAAGTTCTACAGCCTCCAGTCCCGGAGAACCTATTGCATAGATATTGCTTGACGGACATGTAGGATAGAATCCCATGCAGTTGAAGATATACCATGCCGACATTTGTCCGCAATCATCATTCCCGCTTAGGGCATCAGGCTTATTGCCATAGAAAGTATCGAGTACATAGCGTATCTTTTCCTGTGCCTTCCAAGGTTGTTTGATATAGTTGTAGAGGTATATTATCTGATGACAAGGTTCATTGCCATGCCAGTATGCACCAATTCTACCTTGAATATCATGTGCACCCGGAATATCATCAGGCAGTTCCATTGTGAACATAGAGTCGAGACGTTGTTCAAAAACATCACTACCCATCTCGTTTATATATCCTTGTACATCCTGAGGTACATACCATGTATATTGATAGGTAAAACCTTCGGTAATGTCTCCCCAGCCATGAACAGATCCCGGGCCTGTATAGGCTATCGCATCGAATGGTGTTCGCCAGTTGCCATGAGAGTCGCGTCCTCTCATAAACTTGCTTTCCGGGTCTATCAGGTTTTGGTAAGATAGAGAACGATTAAGGAAATATTTATAGTCTTCTTCCTTTCCTAATTTCTTGGCAGCCATAGCTACGCAATAATCGTCATAGGCATATTCCAATGTCTTCGAAACAGACTCACGCTCTTTGTCGAAAGGTACCCAACCCATAGCTGTGTATTCGGGTAAACAATCGTAATGCGGGTTCATCGCTGTTGTTTTCATTGCTTCATAGGCACGTTCGTAATGAAAGCCCTTGATGTCTTTTACTATAGCATCGGCAATAACCGAAACCCCATGATAGCCTATCATACACCACGTCTCATTTCCGTAGAAAGACCAGATAGGTAACATGTGCTCTACACTCTGGTCGTAATGAGCCAGCATGGAGTTGATCATGTTTGCATTTCTGTCAGGGTTTGTCAGGTTCAACAGAGGATGCTGAGCCCGGTATGTATCCCATAATGAGAACACGGTATAGTTGGTAAACTTGCTATCGGTATTACGGATATTCGAATCGTGCGCCCTGTATTTACCATCTATATCTTCATATATAAAAGGATGTAGCGAGGCATGATATACAGAGGTATAGAATGTTTCCAGTTGCTCTTTGGTTCCTTTTACTTTGTACTTGTTTAGTTCTTTAGCCCAGAGGATTTCTCCCTTCTTTCTGAGGCTGTCAAAGTTCTGATTATCCAGTTCTTCCAGATTGGCATAAGCTCCTGATGTGCCGGTAGAAGATATCGCAACTTTTACTTCTATCTCAGCTCCTTGCGCAGCATCAAAATCAAGCCATCCCATAATTTTAGTACCATAGGCTACTTTATCGCTACGGAAACGTTTTGTATCATAGATTACAGGTTTGCCGTCTTGCATGATACCTGATCGTTTGAATGGTTTGGAAAACTGTGCTACAAAATAAACATAGCGTTCAGGTCCCCATCCATTAACCAGCTTAAATCCGCAGATGGTTGAATCATTTTCTATTCTAAATTGAGACCATGCGGTTTTAAACCATTGTACATGATCCATATCTATCATCACAAAAGCACTATCTGTTTTGGGAAATGTGAATTTGAATATTCCGGATCGGATACCGGAAGTCATTTCAGCTTTCACATTATAATCCAACAGGTCTACTGCATAATAATTGGGTGATGCCCATTCTTTATCATGGCTGTATCGTGATCGGTATCCTTCATCGGGGTTCTCGTGTGTGCCCGCAGTGTATTTCTTTGTGCCTGTACCGGGTATAAATAAGAAGTCTCCCAGATCAGGGATTCCTGTACCACTAAGATGTGTAAGGCTGAATCCCATTATTGTCATATGGTTATATTTATAGCCCGCTGCAGCATCGTAATAGTCACAATCGGTGTCGGGACTTATTTGTATCCCTCCAAAGGGAATCTGAGCTCCCGGGTATACGTTACCAAATCCAGATGTACCAACAAAAGGGTTGACATAGGTATTTAATGTCATATTTACAGCCATGTCTTCTGTTGGTGTCTTCTGACTACAAGATAAGACTGTGAGATTTATAATAAGAATGGCAGCGGCCCGAAACAGTTTATTCATAATCTTCGTAATAAAGTTGAGAGTTTGTTTGCTATGGAGTTTGGATATGTATTGTTCCAAACTCCAGACCTAGCAAACGGAATAAATAGATGACTCTTATCTTAGTGTAACAAGTTATTTAGAAAGAGAATACGGCTTTTCGTCTTCATTGAACAGCCTTTTTTTGTTTGGAGTTGACGACATTTCGAATGTAAGCTCAGCTCCATTTTTGATATCATCATAATTGATATAAGCTTTTGTATACGGTTTACCATTTAGCTTTACCGATTTTACATAGCGCATTTTATCGCTTACTTTATCTGCTTTTATTTCCAGATAGCGTCCTTCTCCTAAGTTTACTTTCATGTAAGGAAAATAAGGAGCTCCCAGAATATATTGGTTTGTACCCGGACAAACAGGATAAAAGCCCATCGCAGAGAATATATACCAGGCTGACATCTGTCCGCAATCATCATTGCCACAGAGACCATCGATGCTATTGCGATACATACGATTCATAATTTCCCGTACCCAGTACTGTGTTTTCCAAGGCTGCGAAGTCCAAGCATACAAATATGCTATGTGGTGACTTGGTTCATTGCCATGTACATAATTACCCATAACGCCTTCGCGGGTAACATCTTCTGTTTCTGCGAAAAACTCATCAGGTAAGTGCATGGTGAAAAGTGAGTCGAGGCGTTGTACAAACTGTTTGTCGCCACCCATTTCTTTGATAAGCCCTTTTACATCATGCGGAACAAAAAATGAATAGTTCCATGAATTGCCTTCAATAAAACCTTCTCCATGTGTGCTTAGCAGGTTGTATGGTGTTTTCCACTCACCGTTGCTTAAACGAGCACGTACAAAACCTATTTGATGATCGAATACGTTTCTGTAATTCAAAGCCCTTTTCTGATAAGCATCTGCTACAGATTGGTTACCTATTTTTTTAGCGGTATTGTATATTGTCCAATCGTCGTACGAATATTCAAGGGTGATGGATGAGCCACTTCCATTTCTGTCAACAGGGACATAGCCAAGCTTTTTGTAATATCCTGTACCATCATAGTAATCGAGGTTAGAACTACTTATCATCGCTTCCAACGCTTTGTCTTTGTCTATGTTCAAACCCTTATCCAAAGCATCTGCTAAAACAGATACAGAGTGATAGCCGATCATGCACCAGTTTTCGTTGCCCATGTGAGACCAAACAGGTAATGCTTTGTGAACGCTTTGTTCGTAATGAGCGATCATCGATTTTACAATGTCGGTGCTTCGCTCTCTGTTGATGAGATTGAATAATGGGTGGAGGGCCCTAAAGGTATCCCATACAGAAAAGATAGTATAATTAGTAAAGCCTTTAACCTGATGTATGTTATGGTCTATACCTCTATACTGCCCATCCACGTCCATATATACTGAAGGATTAATCATCGTGTGATACAATGATGTGTAGAACATTGTTTTCTTATCAATGTCTCCTGTTATATCTACTACGTTCAATTCTTTGTTCCATTTTGCTGTTGCTTCTGCGGCTATCTGGTCGAAAGATTTTCCTTTCGTTTCAGCCTCAAGATTTTTTATTGCTCCTTGCGTACTCACTGCCGACAAAGCTACTTTTATAACAAGAGGAGCTGACGCATTATTATCGAATTCCAGATGAGTAACAATTTTTCGTCCGGCTATTTCAGGAAAATTATTCTGTAAGTCAAACTTCCTCCAGAATCCTGAGTATTTAGGTTTTTCTTTATCTACATACCCATATTTTTTTATTGGCTTAGATAAAGAGATCGCAAAGTAGGTATAGTTTTCTCTAGCCCAACCATTCGTGATACGATAGCCTGTAATCAGCGTGTCGTTTTCAACTCTCAGGCTTGCCCAAAGAACTTTTCCGTCATAATTATAGATTCCGTGTGTAAGATCCAATAATATTTTCTGAACCTCACCTTCGGGGTATGTGTATTTATGTACGCCAACACGTTCTGTTGCTGTTAGCTGTGCTTTTACTTTATAGTCGTCGAGGACAACTTCATAATATCCGGGGCGTGCCTTTTCTGTATCATGCGAATAGCGAGACCGATATCCTGAATCGGGTTTGTCGGCTGTGCCGGGGTTAAATTTGAGTGGTCCTGTTACGGGTACGATTAAAATATCTCCTAAGTCGGAATGTCCTGTCCCACTAAGGTGTGTATGACTAAACCCTACAATGGTTTTGTCGTCGTGCTGATATCCGGCACAATATTTATATGTGTCTTTCTGATATACACCGTTTATACTATGAGGTATAGTATCCGTGTCCGGGCTTAACTGTACAATGCCATGAGGAACACAAGCTCCCGGGAACGTATGTCCCATCTTTACAGTGCCAATCATGGGGTTGACATAGGATGTCTTCTCTTGTCCGGATACCATACCACACAAAATGTATAAAGAAAAAGTGAGGACAATTTTGTTGAATTGCATATTATTTTTTAGCGTTATTAATTAAATATTCCTGATATTCATTCCACATGCCTTCGATGCTCGCTTCGGGTCCGAAAACTTTCTTGATAGCGCCATCAAAACTCCATACATCCATATCTCTTACTGTAAGGTGAAATTTTCGGATTGCATCCGGGTCTTTAGTGGTGAGCCACTGTATAAAAAATCCTGTGGTGCGGTAACCATCCATCCAGTTGCCTCCGGGTTTGCGTGTACTCATATCAAAGAGTCCAGCTTCGGCTCTCACTGCATCGGCGATGCCTTCGATACATGCCCAGAAAGTTTTATTATTGCCGTAGTTTCCAATGCCTTTTGGTTCAAACTGGTAACCATGTGTCAATTCGTGATAAAGAACGCCACGTGTTTCGAAATCTAATTTATGTAATGATTCTTTAGCTGATTTTTCTATGTGCTGTGTGCTATACACTATATTTATATTAGGAGAACTGCCTCCTTTAGCCGAAACTCCGTTGTAATCTTTCAGTGTATAATCTATTTCCTGTACATCTACCATTGGATCATTAGCTGTATAATACAATATTTCGGCTACCTTTTGGGTATGGTATTTTACATACTCGTCAGGATTCTGCACTAGCTGATGATATATCTTATTACCCTCAGTATCGGGATCGAGAGACTCAAATACTACTTTGGGATATTTGAAGTTTTCCCAACCAGCTTTTAAGTTTTTAGTTGATAATACAACTTCTGCAATCTTCAGCGTGTCATTGTTGGACGTTTTGGCCTCCAGCATATAATATTTGTATGTTGCAGGCTTTTGTACTACACATAATATTTCCTGAAAACGTGAACAAAAAATCTGATCTTTTCTCTCATCTACTATTGTCCATTTTTTTCTATCGTTCGATCCTTTTATAGTCCAGTTAGTAGGATCATAAGCAGGGAGCTCCCCTGTAGAGTATATTTTATAGCTTAACACAGGCGTGGTATATTCTGTATCAAATACAATTTGATTCAGTTGCCTTTTTCCTGTGTAAGATGTTGTAAGGTCATTATCCAACAATTCTTTCGGATTCGTTGATAATGATTGGCTTTGACATGCTAAAAAAGGAACAAGTAGAACAGATAATATTAGCTTTTTCATTATATTCTGTCAATTGTTTTGAGAAATAAAAGAGATACTTGTTTTCGTAATTTATAGTTAAACAACCTGCAATTCCTTTATTGCAATGGGAATTGCAGGTTATTAATTTTATATAGGTTTCAAATAAGATTCACTATTTGTAAGAATCTTTATTTTAATTCCATCCTGGATTCTGATGTCCTTGCAGAGAAGGGTTAGCTTGCATTTCACTTAATGGAATAGGCCATAATAGAGCATATTCAGGAATTGCGCCAACTTTAGTACTTCCGTCAGGTTTGTTTTGGATTTTTGCCGTTGCAAGTGCTACCCATTTTAGCTTACCTGATTGGTTGCCATCAGCTTCCGGGTACAAACGAGTACGACGAATATCATCCCATATCTTGAACTCTAATGGGAATTCATGGAAACGTTCAGTTAAGATAGACTGTATCAACGCATCGCCAGCAGCAGTTTCATCTGCTAGTCCGGCACGTTTGCGTACTTGGTTAAGATAAGTTCTAGCCTCACCTTCTTTTCCTGTACGTGCAAGACCTTCAGCCGCAATTAACAATACTTCGGCATAACGGAATGTAGGCATGTTGTAGTCGCCATCTTTACCTGTTTTTAGAGCATTTTCATCAAGCCAAGCCCAGTTTCCAACATTATTTAATGTACTTGTTATAGTATTTTCACCTATCGTATAAGTATATTCTTTGAAGAAAAATTGTTTTTCATGTCCGCGGATATCACCAGGGGCATAGCTATTGATCAACATATCGCAAGGCAAGTATGCATTATACAAAACGTCTCCACCCGGTTTGAAAATACCCCATTGGAAAGCATCTGTTCCAATTGAACGACAAGCATAAGAGTTACCTACATTGTAACTGGTTTGGTTGTATTCTTTAGCGAAGATGATTTCATTCGACGACTTTGTTGTTTTAATGACGTTGTAAGCAGAATTAAGATCATCGCTACTTCCTTCTGGTTGTATAAGGGCGTGTTGTCCACCTTTTACTACTTCAAGAGCCATGTTAGCTGCTTTAGTATAATACTCGTTTCCGCCATTGAGAGGAGCACCTGCCCATTGTAAATATACTTGAGCTAAAAGCGTTTGAGCCATTGGTTTAGTTACATAGCAACCATTCGCATAAAATGCTTTGTTAGCTAATACATCTCCGGAGATGATGCTAAGCAAATCTTCTTCGATGTGTTTGTATACATCTACAGACGGTGTACGTTCTACATATATACCATCCAAAGATGTATAAGGTTTATCTATATATGGAACATCACCAAATTCTTTTACCAGATAATAATAAGCGTATGCTCTGAAGAACTTACCTTGTGCAACAAAATTGTTTATTTGTGTTTCACTTAATACGTTAGTCATTGTCGGAATATTGGCAATAACGAAGTTTGCACGTGAAATACCGATATAGAATTCAGACCAAAGCTTTCTTGCTGTAGCATCGAACGCTTCAATATTAAAGTTACCTCCTTCGGATGCAGTCGTAAACGTTCTATCTTTACGTTTATCTACGAACAAGCCGGACATAATACCGCCCCACATAGTGGCTTTAGGTGTCCAACCACCATCAACATCAATATTATTCAAATATGGAACCCCACCGAAGTAAAGTGCATTTACAGCTGTTTTAGCATCAGATTCTGTTTTCCAGAACTGACCTGCAGTTTTTTCATCCAGCGGCTCTTCTTTCAAGAAGCCATCACATGAACTCATTACTAATGATAATGTAATCATGTAAAAGATGGATTTGTATATTTTATGCAATTTCATATGATTATGAATTTATTGTTTATTACTATTAATTAGAATGCTACATTAAGACCAAACGTGAATGTTCTTGGACGTGGATAGGTAAAGAACTGGCGGTTGGTTCCCCATTTATTGTCACCCAAACGAGATGAGTTGTCAGGATCATATCCTAAATAGTCAGATGATGTAAGTAGGAATGCGTTGTTTACACTAGCATATAAGCGTAATGAAGAAAGACCCACTTTGTTGAGGATTTTAGGATTGAATGTATAACCAAGTTGGATTAGGTTTACGCGTAGGTAAGAACCATCGGCAACCCAAGTATCGTCAGCTTGATTGTTTGCACCTTGACCAAAGTTGTTCAAGCGAATAGCTTGTGCTGTACCTGTAGGATTCAGCGTTGGGTGCCATGCATCTTTGTAAAGACGAGTAAGACCACTAGTTAAGAAACGAGCCTCTGTAGAGTGGAAGAACTCTTGCATAACATCTACACCCCATTGGAATTGCAGATCTAATGTTAGGTCAAATCCTTTATATCTAAAGGTGTTGATGAATGATCCGGTCCAATCAGGTAAGCCATTACCAAGAATCTGACGTTGTTTATATGTAACTTTTTCACCAATAGTTGAAGGTATATTCATTGTTTCAGCATCCCAGTTAGAAGGAACTCCATCATAGATACCGGCACGTTTGTAACCGTAGAAAGTAGAAAGTTCTTCACCTTCGCGGATTAACATGTCATAACCAACAAAACCATCAAGAAGGATTTGGCGTTTGCCTGTAATCGGATCCACAGACGAACTTGGGTCTAGTTTTTCTACACGGTTTTTATTGTAGTTTACATTTAGAGTTGTATTCCATTGGAAGTCACGAGTATCAATCGGATATGCATTGATCAATAAGTCCAAACCACGGTTCGAAACTTCTCCTACGTTTGTTGTAATAGAAGAAAATCCGGTTGATAAAGGTAGAGGACGGCTAAGTAATAGATCGGTAGTATATTTATAGTAATATGATGCTTCTAAGTTCAGTCTGTTGTTGAACAAACCAAGATCAATACCGAAATCTAATTGATTCGTTCTTTCCCATTTCAGACCCGGGTTGGGCATTCTGCTCATATAAGACACAGTTTGTAAGCCATTACCAATAATAGTGGTTGATTGGCCCATTGTCGCTAATGATGCATAAGGATCTATCTCTGAGTTACCCGTTGCACCGAAAGAGGCATGTGGTTTCAGTTTGCTTATAATCTGATTCTCTTTCAAGAAATTTTCATTAGAAGCCATCCACCCCAAACCGATTGAAGGGAATAGTGCATACTTGTTATTGTCTCCGAACTTAGACGCTCCATCATAACGACCTGTAACTGTAGCCATATATTTATTGTCGTAAGAATATGCGCCACGTAGGAAGTAAGAGTTCATTGTCCATTTATAGTGATCGTTACCTACCGAAGGGCGATCTTCACCTTTACCTAAGTTGTAGTAAGCATAAAAGTCATCCGAGAATTTACTTCCTGAAGCACTGAAATATGTATAGTTACGTTCTTGCCAAGACATACCTGCCATCGCATTGATATAATGCTTTCCTAATGTCTTATTGTAAGTCAGGTATGTTTCTTCTTGCCAATACAATGTATTAGAGTTGTTTGCAGAAGCAGAACCTGTAGAACTTTGATTGATTAGTGGACGTGGAGTGAACGGTGTGTAATTGGTATTACGGTTGTTCTGATAGTCAATACCAAGCTGTGTTTTTAAATCAAGACCTTTTGCAAGATGGAAAGTTAAAGCTGCATTACCAAATATTTGCGTTTTGTATTGCATAGCTTGGATGCGCTCAAGCAACTCAACAGGGTTACCAACACCTTCAGGACTAAATCCTTGCTTCCCGCTGTCAGGATTATTTTGATCATTTAGAATAGAGTTTGTTTTAATGATATTGGTTTGAGTATATACTCCATCCAACTCAACTGGTAAGAATGGCAACTGTTCGATCATTGTACGTAAAGCACCTTGACCGTATGGGTTGTCCGAAGTTCTGTTACCCCAAGTGTGGTTCACTAATAAATTGATACCTGTTGATAACCAGCTTGTTGGTTTATCGTCATAAGCTAATTTTGCATTCAAACGTTTGAAATAAGAATTACGCATGATACCTTGTTGGTCGGTATAGTTTAAGAATGCACCAACAGAAGAGTTTTCGTCACCACGTTGGATACTTAACTGATGATTGTGTGAAAAAGCTGTTCTGCTTGCTTCTTTCTGCCAATCTGTATCATATATAGGAGTACCGTCCGAATTGAACAAGCGTGTGTCTGTGAAGATTTGAGAAAGGTCTGTAGTAAAGTTTTTACCTTGCCAAGCATTGGCATTTTCCAAACCTTGCTTAAATGCAGCCATCCATTCGCTAGAATTCATAACATCCATATATCTCGACATTGTGCTAACGGATAGTGAACCATCGTAAGAAATACGAGCGCGTTTTCCTGTATTGCCACCACGTTTAGTTGTTACTAGGATAACACCATTTGCTCCACGTGCACCATAAATAGCAGCTGAAGATGCATCTTTCAATACTTCAATAGACTCAATGTCATTTGGATTAAGATATTGGAAGTTTGACATAACCACTCCGTCAACTACATATAATGGACTTGCAGAAGCATTAATGGTAGAGATACCGCGGATGATAACACGTACTTCTCCTCCGGGTTGTCCGGTATTAGAGAAAATATTTACACCGGCAGCTTTACCTTTTAATCCTTCAAGGGCATTAAATGATTGATTTTTTACGATATCGCTACCTTTAGCAGTAGATATAGATCCGGTTACATCCGATTTACGCATTGTACCGTAACCTACTACGACTACTTCTTCCAAGGCTTTAGCATCTTCTACTAATACCACGTCGATGCTGGTTTTTCCACCAACAACTATTTGTTGTGTATGGAATCCTATAAAAGAAAATACAAGTGTTGAATTGGAATTTGGAGCAGTGATAGTATATGCACCGTCCAGATCTGATATTGTTCCTGTTGTAGTACCTTTGACAACAACGCTTACGCCGCTTAATGGCTCGCCGGTTGCGTCTTTTATTGTGCCTTTCACAGTGATGTTACTCTGTTCAATGCTTTTGCTTTCATTTGCATCCTTTACGGCTGCAGGAGCTGAAGCAGATGAGTACTGAAAGATCATGAGAGAAAGAAATAGAAAAAGTGCCTTTCTGACATAATCCTTGTAGTAACTTTTAGAAGTATTACTTGCAGATTTTTTTCTCATAATATGATTTTTATTAAGTTAACTTGTAATTAGTTATTTGAGACATTCGTCTCTGTTTTGAATTTAAAATGAGTTGGTTTTAATGAATGTTACATAAATTCTAGGTTTTAGAGGTTAATATTATAGGGAGTGTAATGTATTTTCCTTTGTCTTGATATACCTGAAAGTTGTTTTATAAACCTTTTACCTATCTGTAAGTCTTTAAATTTCTAGGTTGATAATTGATGTTTTATGTCTTTCTGTTTTCCATGGACAATTCTTATATTGTATATAATATCTTTAAGAATTCCTCTGAGCTATTTTAATGTTTATTCCAATAAGGAACATGCAATGTTAATATTTCTGTATGTTTATTTCTTTATCTTAAAAGCTGAAAAAGGTATCCTTATTTACATGATGTAAACGAGGATACCTTTTTGGTTTTTTAGGATACTATTCGGTCTGTCTAGTTATTTTTGCTGCCTGTATTCCTTAGGGGTCATATTGTATTTTTTTGAGAACTCTCTATAGAAGTAAGATTTGTTATTTATCCCCACCTTATATATAATCTCTTGAATGGTGAGGTTTGTTGTGATTAATAATTTTGCAGCACAAGTAAATCTGTAATCTTTTATAAAATCACTTGGTGTAAGTGATGTTATTTTCTTAAATCTTCGGTACAGATTCCGTGTATTTGTACCAAGCTTTTCTGCTATTAACTCCGGTCTAAGATTCTCTTCTTCGATATTACTGTCTATTATCGAAATAACGGACTCCATAAACTCTTTATCTTCCTGATGTATTACTTGCCCATCCGAATACTCAAGTGCACTTTCGGGTGAATAGTAATAGTCTTTTAGTTTCTTCTTCGTATTTAGAAGACGATTTATCACAGAGCGCAAAAAGAGTGGGGAAAATGGTTTTGTAAGATATGCATCTGCCCCAACATCGAGACCTTCAGATTGATCTACATCACTAATCTTTGCTGAGATAATAACCAAAGGGATGTGTCTGGTTATTTTGTCTGATTTTATTTGGTTTATCAGTTCCAGCCCGCTCACCTCAGGCATCATGATATCAGTGATGATCAGTTCCGGCATTTGGCTTTCTATTTGTCTAAGCGCTTCGTTTGCATTGTTAGCTCCTTTGATAATATATTCGTCTGATAAAATATCATTGATGAGCCATATTATATCTTCATTGTCATCTACAACGAGTATTATTGGTTTAGAACTCTTGCCTGAGTTGTCATCCGGTACAACGTTTACCGACTCTTGAAGAGTAGCAACAGGTACTTCTTTTATTTCTAGTCGAGGCAGTTCCACAATAAACTCTGCATATTTATTTACTTCACTTTCTACTTTTATGTTCCCTTGTAATAGCTCAACAAGGCTTTGGCAAATAGACAGCCCTATTCCATTCCGCGAAGATGTACGAGAGTATTGGTTGTCACTCCCTATTTCTTCAAGGATGCTATAGCGGTCAAATATAATCGGAATTTTAGAAGCCTCAATTCCCTTTCCTGTGTTGTATACTTTTAGGGTTAAGGTATCGTTGTCTGTCATTAAGGTAACTTTGACTTCTCCACCTTCTTTTGTGTATTTAAATGCATTGGATACAAGGTTGGTGTATATTCTATTGAAACATATTATATCTGTATTCCAAAGTAGCTTATCCGGTACTTGTAGGTTGAATCGTATTTTATTTTGCTCGGCAATAGAAAAGAATGACTGAGACTGTTTCGTTATTTGTTCGGCAACAGGAGCATTCTTTATTATATGGAGGTTGTATTTGGATTCTTCTAATTTTCTGAAATCGAGTATTTCTTGGATAAGCTCGTTTAGATTATCGACATTGTTGCGCAAGATCTCGATATACTTATGAAAGTTATTATCCATATTTGGGGTTTTCTCTATGCGATCGGTCACTCCATTTATAAGAGTTAGCGGAGTACAAAACTCATGAGTAACATTTGTGAAGAAGTCTAGTTTAGCTTCTATCAACTTCTCTTTTTGTTCTTCTTCTATTTTATTCGCTAGTTGTATTTGCTTGTTTATTATTTTTTTGCGAATCATATAAATGATATATGCGCAAACAAGCAAGAATAAGCATGCATATCCAACTATTGCCCATGTGGTGAAATACCAAGGAGGTAATTTCTTTATATGGAGGGTGTAGAATCTTTCATCGGAATTGAACACGTCGTTCTTATATCTAACTTTCAAGACATAGTCTCCTGAAGGCAGATTGGTGAATGTTATCTCATTTGACTTTTGTAAATCTGTCCATTCATTATTGTAGTCTTCCAGCATATAAGAATATTCGTAGTTTTCTCCATCGATATAGTCTACCGCTATAAATGAGAGGGTAAAAGCTGCGACATTAGCAGGGATTTCGAGATACTTCGTGCTGTTGTTAATGTAATTTGACAAGGGACGATCTTCTCCTGATATTTTTAATCCAAAGAAATAAAGATCAGGTCTATAGCTGTTCTCAAAACTATATCCGGGCTCTAGCCATGTGAGTCCGTTTATACCACCAAAGAAAAGTCGCCCTGTATATGGGCAATGCCAGTAGGCATCATCAGAAAATTCAAAGACTTTTAGATCAGGAAATGTATAGTTGTGGAAAAAGTCGTTATGCGGATTATACTTAGCCAGTCCTTTATTTGTACTTAGCCATATACAGCCTTCTTTATCTTCTAGTATCCCGTGTATCATATCATTTATGATGCCACTTTTTCTGTCAAATTGCTTGATTGTATGATTTCCGTTTTTGAAAAACTGCATTTGAGTTAGGCCTGAGCTGGCTCCGAAATAAAAAACAGAGTCTTTACTCTGATAAACGCTTAAGACATCACCAATAGCAGTACTTTCTGCTTTATTGATCGGAATAAATTCGTATTGTTTGTTCGTGATGTTAAACCGTGTTACTCCATAACCACCTCTATTCCCTATAAATAATGTTGATTTTCCGTCATAAGTCATAGAGTGGAACTCGTTGCATGTCTTATCGTTTTTCTTCGGAAAAAAGGCATTTATCGATTTAACTTCAACTGTTGGAGCCTGATTGTCAACAACAACTTCCAATAAACCATTTCCGGCTGTGGCCATCCATAATGTGGAATCATTTACTTCACATATTGAATGAACTTTACCTATTGTGTTCGGAGTCTTATTTATCGCTGTCTTTATTTTATTGTCTTTGTACGAATAATAAGAAAGTCCCGGGCCTTCTGTCCCTAACCAGATTAAGTCTTTCTTTTTACTTCGTAAAAAACAGAATACAAGGTTGCTGACTAGTCCTTCGGTTGTTGTGTAATGGATTATTTCCGATGATGGGATTTTTACATTATTCAACTTATCGTAATTCTTAATCAAAAAAATACCGTCACCTTTTGTTCCTACCCAAAGATTGTTGTGTTCGTCGGTATATATCGAACGAACAGGTTTTTGACTATCGAATGGTAAATGTTCGAGCAGTATATTCCCAAACATATCGTGATTCTGATAGAACATTTCTACTCCTTTGCCATCTGTTCCAAGCCATAGTATATCTTGTTTATTATCTTTTAATAAGCAAAAAACACCTATCCCGCTGGTTATAACTTCCGGTCTATAGTGGTCTTCTATATTCAATTTTACTACGCCATTGTTTTTGAACGCGATATATACGTCATATTTGAACGATGTTATTCTTGCTATACCGCCATTTTTGGCTGTAAGTTGCGATATATCTGATAATAATATTTTTTTTGAAGCAATTATGTCATATAGGTATAGCTTTTGATCTTTATCAACGAAGTAAATCTTATTGTTCTCATAAGATGCATAATCTATATTTTTATCATGCATTGTTATTTCATGAGTCTTTAGTTTTATATCCGAATCCTGCTTCTTAGAATATTCAATATTAAGGAGCTTCCCATTGTTTGTAGTCAGATAAAGTTTATCATTCTTAGTAAAGAAAATATCTTTTATCGTTTCAGCGTCAGCCTCAGGGAGATGGATGTCTTGGAATCTTTTCAAGTCGGAAGATGATGAATAATAGGAAATATATCCTCGTTTGCATATAACCCATGTATTGCCTTTACTGTCTGCGGCTAATAGTTTTGCTTCGNNCGGGTGAGACTCTGTTACTCGCCTGTCTTTTAACGAGAATCTGTTAAGTCCAAGAAATGTGGATATCCACAAATGGTCAGCATCTGCTTGCGAAATTTTATGTATGATATTGCTGCAAAGTGAATATTCGTTGTCTAGTTCGAACCGATACACATAAAGGTTTTTTCCATTGTATAGATTAAGGCCATCATATGTACCAAACCACATATATCCATTTTGATCTTGGTACATACATAATACAGCGTTATTTGACAGGTCAAGGTTTCCGACTCTGTGAGCCCCATATGCAGCATATGAACTCAGAGTTGAAAATACAGAGAACCAGCAAATAAGAAATAAGGTGGTTGATTGTTTCATTCTCGAATTGTATGGTGGTTTTAGTGCATTACACGAATAACAAGGTATCCATGAATATGTTTCTTCATGAGTTAGAGAAACTAAATTATCTTATAGTTATATAGCCTAACAGAGTATTTGAAGAACAAAGAATTTAGAGCATTTAATTTACAAAAATAAGAGATAATATTGTAAAAATATAGTTAAATCGTTCGAGATTTAAACTTTTATAATATTCTGAATATAAAAATGGTTGACATAAAACTCTTTAATTGTATTGCAGTAATATTAACTCGGTATTCATTTGATTATGCATGCATTACTGATATAAATAATTCCAATGTTTTTCTTCAGTATTTATTTTACACGTTAAGCCTAAATATTTTCTAAATATAATAAAATCTTTAAAATAGATGACTATTTAATAAAAAGTTATTAATATCTCTTTTGATATGTGCTTGTGTATTTTTAATGTCCTCGTTAAGTAATATTCTGTTCAAGAATAAAAATAAATCTAACGGGGTCTATGATACTATTAATCTTCGTTGTATAACCTTATATTATATATTGATTTCAAGCCCGTCGTACGACAAGTATACATTTGGAGGCAATATGACCTGTACCTTATCATGTAATCCCATTTGATGAGACATGTGTGTCAGATAAGCTTTCTTAGGAGATATTTTCTTTATCTCTTCCAAAGCTTCTATTAGATTTAAATGAGATATATGCTTGTCGATACGTAGAGAACTAATAACTAAGGTATCCAAGTCTTTTAATTTATAGTATTCTTCTTCAGGTATATGCTTTACATCAGTGAGATAAGCGAAGTTATTGATTCGGTAACCTAAAATAGGCAGCATGTGATGCATGATTTTTATAGGTTGTATCTCAATATTCCCTATATAAAAAGACGCTTCATGACTCACTTCGTGAAGCCTGAACGTGGGAACTCCGGGGTAGCGGTGCTCCCTGAAAGAGTAGGGGATTCTTATTTTTAGCGCATCTAAGGTAATAGCGTTCGAGTATATATCTACATCGTCGAATCTACAGAAAGGACGTAAATCGTCTAATCCGCCCACATGGTCATAATGTTCGTGAGTGAGTAATACTCCATGAATGTGCGAAAATTCCTCATGAATAATTTGCTCCCGGAAATCAGGACCACAATCGATAAGAATTCGCTTATCACCTATATTCAATAAAACAGACGCTCGCAGGCGTCTGTCTTTTATGTTATTAGAGGTGCATACCTCACATTTGCAGCCAATTTCAGGGACTCCTGTGGATGTTCCTGTTCCTAAGAACTTTATCTTCATCCTTATCAAATATCTTTGTTTACACTATTTTCGTAGAATCCATAAATCTGTTAATGGTATTCTGTATGTTTTCAATAATTGTGCAGAAGACTTTCGTGCATTATACTGTTCTTCCACGGTCTTTATTTTATTCAAAGCTTCCTGTTCCGAGTCATACGTTCCGATAATAACATAATATATACCCGAAGTGTTTTTTACTACGATTAAAGACTCTTTCGCCCCTAACGTTTTTTTTAGGTGTTCTGATCCATTATATTTATTCGTTAGTGAAGCTATTACTACACTATATTTTTTAAGCTTTGCTTTATCTTCTTTATTTAAGTAAGATAATCCTTCTGTTTTGAGCGTTTTCTTCTCACTATCGAGTAAATGCGCAAAAAAGTCTGAACTTTCGGGTTCTCCAACCAATGTTTCGCTTGTTTGTCCTCCTTCTGCTTGAGCATTAGACGGTGATGTTACAGGCACCACAACAGATGTCTTCTTCGGACAATCGGGACATTGATCGATAAGAGCCTGTCTGCGTTTTGCAGCTTCCAAATATACATCTCCATTTGCATACTCCGAATCATCATGATTTACTTTATAATGTTCATAAGTAGTTTTTACCTGAGCCATGTAAGCCGATTCGGCCGCATAGTTTATTGATTCGCTACTACTTTTCGTTTCTTTACCCGAAGTATTTTTGCTTTCTTCGATTAAGAAGCTTTCTCCTTTCATCTGATTGTTTGCCTCCCGATAAAATTTAGTAATAGATTTTTCCTGTGATCCACAAGAGGATACAAACATAATAATTGATAGTAGTAAAGTTGTGTAGATTGTCTTCATTCTTAGATGTTTGTTTAGTAAATATTATCTATATCACTATACAAAGATATAAAAAAAGACGTTCAATTAATACTCTAAAGGTTAAAAGTAAGGGTGTTTAAATGGCATTGGCTTTAGTTATAAACATGAAAAAAGGAGAGCTGTTAAGGCTCTCCTCTTATATTCGTTTAGTATTCTCGCTGTAATATCCACCAATCGTTAAATGGAATTCCGTATTTGCTTTTTAGAGCAGATACATCTCCCATTGCATGGTATTTTTCGAGGATTTCATTCTTTTTAGCTACAGCTTGTTCCTTCGAGTCGTAACTTGCTATAATTACACGATACATTCCCTGATCGTTGCGAACCAATATTATATTGTAACCGTCGTTTCCAAATCTTTCTTTCAAAGATTCAGCTCCGGGTTTCATTGCCATTGCAGCAACAACTACACTGTAAGCCTTCAACCCATTAGCATCACTTTCGTATACCGGGGTTACTTTTTCTTTTCTAACGGTTTCGCTACTGTAGCTAGGAGTCGTAGTCGCCGGTTTCGAAACAGGAGTTGAAGATACTGAGTTCTCTTCCATTTCTCTTTCTTTCGCAGCTTCATATACCGACTTATATGCACTTTGTTTAGGTTTACAAGACCCAAATGCAATAAGGAAAGCCAGAGCTAATCCAATTCCAATTAATTTTTTATTCATATCCTTTATTTTAATATGTTAGATTTAGCATTTGACGCAAAATTAATACATTACCATTTAGTATAACGCTTTTTTGTGGCAAATAGTATGATTTTCACTTTAATTAATAAATTCAAAACCTGTATATGGCACCAATACTTTCGGTATGCGAATGCCTGCATCGGTCTGATTGTTTTCTAACAATGCAGCAACAATGCGGGGTAAAGCTAATGCGCTGCCGTTCAGTGTATGAGCCAGCTGTATCTTTTTGTCTGCATCCCGATAGCGGCATTTCAGACGGTTTGCCTGATAGCTTTCGAAATTGGATACCGAGCTTACTTCGAGCCAACGTTTTTGTGCTGCCGAGAATACCTCAAAGTCGAATGTAAGGGCAGAAGTGAAACTCATATCCCCACCACATAGACGAAGTATTCGCCAAGGCAATTCAAGTTCATCAACGAGTGACTGAACATGAGCAACCATTTCCTTCAAAGAGTCGTAAGAGTGCTCAGGTTTGTCGATACGAACAATTTCAACTTTGTCGAACTGGTGTAAACGATTCAATCCACGAACGTCTTTCCCGTACGAACCTGCTTCGCGACGGAAACAAGCAGAATATGCCGTATTCATAATCGGAAGATCTTTTTCTTCGAGAATAACGTCACGATATATATTTGTTACAGGAACTTCGGCTGTAGGTATCAGATACAAATCATCCAACGTAGCATGATACATTTGTCCTTCCTTATCCGGCAACTGACCTGTACCATAACCCGAAGCAGTATTTACTACATAAGGTGGCTGTACTTCCAGATATCCGGATTCACGAGCTTCGTCAAGGAAATAGTTTATTAAAGCACGTTGTAGGCGTGCTCCTTTTCCTTTATATACCGGAAATCCCGCTCCTGTAATCTTTACGCCAAGTTCGAAATCGATAAGATCATATTTTTTAGCCAAGTCCCAATGTGGAAGCGCGTCTTCTCCAAGTTCAGGTATGATGCCTCCTGTTTTTTCTACAACATTGTCTTCGGCTACTCTTCCTTCAGGAACTTCGTCCGATGGAAGGTTTGGTATAAGAACAAGCAATTCTTGTAGATCTTGTTCTGCTTGGCGAAGTGTATCTTCGAGAACTTTACTTTGTCCTTTTATTTCAGCTACCCTGTTTTTTGCAATCTCAGCTTCGGCCTTATTGCCTTCTTTCATTAGTTGTCCTATGTGTTTCGATAGATTATTGGACTCTGACAAACAAGAATCTAAAGAGGTTTGTGTTCTCTTTCTTGTCTGGTCTATTTCCAATACCTTTTCGATTATTTCTTTTGCATCGAAATGTTTTTTAGCCAGCTTTTTAATTACTAGCTCAGGATTCTCACTAATTGTTTTCAGCGTTAACATAAGTCTGATTTTTGTTTATGTTGCAAAGTTATAAATATTTTAAGAAAATGTTATTTATATACCTATACAAGTTTTATTTGTTTTAGGAAGTAACAAAAGACGATAACGACCTTTATAAAAAAGAGACAGGTCGAAATCGACTTGTCTCTCTGTTTTGACGATTATCAACAATCTTATTTTATTTCAGAGTTTTGGTCTTTGCCGGCTTTCCAAACTCGATATTTAATCTCATAACCTTTCGGAGCGTATACCACTATAGGTAGTTTGCTATTGTATCTCACAATAAGAGATTGACTTGATACAAATCTGTTTTCGTTCGGCTTATTACATGCCATCATTGTAGAGGCTGTTTTTCCATCCGATGTGAATTCGTAATAAGTATATCCCCATCCCTGTAAATCTTTTTCTTCCAATTTACCCATCAGGGTATGCACATTGCAATCCACGCTCATTACTTTTCCGGGAACTATTTCTATCTTGAATTTAGATTCGTCCGACTTTTTACTTAGATAAATCACATGTCTCACCATTCCGTCTTTTGCTGCCGGATAGGGTTCTAGTATTTTGGCTCTTTCTTGTTTGCTTTGTGCATTTGCTACCGAAGCAAGAGATAAGCACAGACTCATCATAAGTAGTGTTAACGCTGCGAGTGTAGTTCGTTTCATCATGTTATTGTTTTAATTGTTTAATATTTAATTTGTTTCTAATATTGTTTTGCTATTATTATGACTAAGCAAAAAGATAAAGGTTTAAGATACTTGTTTGGTGTTAAATCTTTACTTTTATATTCGAATATAACAAGTGCCTGTCGTAAAGGTTCATATCCGATTCTTTTGTTTGCAAGTTTTTATCTTTCGTTTGTCGGGAAATAGAATTCGTTCATCGATTATTACTTGTTTATATATGCCGGTCGGATTAATTTTACATCATAACATTAAATAAGTTTATTATGAGACGAAATTTAGAAGATAGACATTTTTTTAAAAGAGCTAGAAGAGATAAATCAAATAAAGACGGTATCGGTTTTGCCGTTTTGCTAATTCTAGTCGGAGGCTTTTTCTTATTCTTTAATATGGGAATTCTTCCCGATGTATTAAGACCAATATTTATATCGTGGCAGATGTTATTGATCGGAGTTGGGGTATGGTCTCTTGTTGTAAAACGAAAACTAGGGCAGGGACTTTTGGCAATTGGTTTTGGATTATTTTTTATCTACCCCAAATTGAGTTCTGCATTTCCCACTATTTTCATTGATCTCGATATCGATTTCAGAACATACTGGCCAATAATACCGATAACAGTGGGCACCGTTTTAGTATTAAACTGGTTGAGATCTTCTGATAATAAAAAAGGTGAGCGATGGAATAAAGTATATAATGCAGAGACTGATGAGTGGCACGAGTCTGCTCAGGCAATACATAATAAATCCGATTTTTTCGAAAAGAATATGATTTTCGGAGGCTCTGAGCAGATCATATTATCTCAAAACTTTAAAGGAGGAGAAGCTAATGTAATTTTCGGAGAGTTGATCTTAGATTTGCGTAAGGCTCAGCTGGGTGAAAATATAGCATACTTAGAATTGAATGCGATATTTGGCAGCTTGGTTGTATATATCCCGTCAGAATGGACATTAAAGGTGGATAGTTCTACTGTTTTAGGTGCTTTCCAAGACCGACGTTTGTATAAAGACGAATCTTTGGAGAATGAAAATGGCGCACGGGTTATAATGGAGGCTAATAGTATATTTGGCAATATAGAAATCCGAAATTAAACAGATAGCCGTTAGGATGAAGAGTCGCTTGATAATCATAATGTACATTTTTATAGCATTGCTGACTACTGCTATTATATATGGCTGTATGAAGCCTTTGGCGATGGTTCCCTTGCCTGTATTGTGGGCTGACGCTTGTGTCTCGGGGATTGTTTTGTCTATACTTTTATTTTTATTGTATGAGATTGTAAAATATACTCGCTTTGCTACTTTGCCTTTTAAGCAACAGGTCGTTAATTATACTGCATTAGCTATATTATTTGTGTTTTTCTGGTTGGGAGCAGATCTTTTAGCTCTGTATACACTTTTCCCCCAAGAGGAATGGATTGGTTTGTTGCCGATCTCTACAACTCGGATTGTTTTAAGCTTGCTGGTATATGTGTCTGCAATACTTTTTTACAATAATATATATAAGTCTAATGTACAGAGTTCAGATGAAAATACGGATGAGTTTCCTATTGCAGAAGATGATAATATAGAGAATCTCGTGACTGAAGAAATAAAACCAAATGAAGAATTGGAGCGTGTCGCTGTAAAAAATGGGCAAAGAATAGAGGTAATCCCTGTCTCCAATATAATTTATATACAGGCAGAGGGAGATTATGTGATGATATACTCGGATAAAGGTAAATTCCTCAAAGAGCAAACGATGAAGTCTTTCGAAAGCCTCTTACCTTCTACTAAATTTGTGCGTGTACATCGTTCCAGTATCGTAAATGTCGATTTTATAGCGCAAATAGAATTGTATAATAAACAAAGCCAATTGCTAAAGCTCAAAGATGGTTCACAGGTGAGGATTAGTATGAATGGGTATAGGCTCTTAAAGCAAACGCTGGGTTTGTAAGGTTGTTAATAAGGTTAAGAGTTTCAATTTTAATGAAAGTAGTCTCCGCTTCTTTTTTTACCACAGAGTAAAAAGAGTAAAGCGGAGTTTTTGATCATAAAACAAAACCCCAAACAAAAATCATAAAGGACTGTATTTTTTGTCTCTAAGTTCCTATCT
Source organism: Dysgonomonas sp. UBA7630 (assembly GCF_002483985.1). Classification (NCBI taxonomy): domain Bacteria; kingdom Pseudomonadati; phylum Bacteroidota; class Bacteroidia; order Bacteroidales; family Dysgonomonadaceae; genus Dysgonomonas; species Dysgonomonas sp. UBA7630. The sequence goes on along the minus strand of NZ_DLIY01000025.1, from coordinate 32,638 downwards.
TTGCACCACGAAAATGCATTTTACGGGAACTAAATATAAAATAACTTACTATATATGACCAAGAAATACAACAGAACCCTTGTTACATCGGCCCTTCCTTATGCCAATGGTCCTGTACATATCGGACATCTTGCCGGAGTTTATATTCCTGCCGATATTTACGTTCGTTATCTTAGGCTTAAAGGTGAAGATGTAATACACATAGGTGGTTCTGATGAGCATGGTGTTCCTATCACCATCCGTGCAAAGAAAGAGGGAGTTACACCTCAGGATATTGTTGATAAGTATCATGGAATTATCAAGAAATCTTTTGAAGATTTCGGAATAGCTTTCGATATTTATTCCCGTACAAGCTCTGATATTCATAAAAAGACAGCTTCTGACTTTTTTCTAACGTTGCATAATAAGGGAGCTTTTGAGGAAAAAACAAGTGAACAATATTATGATGCGGAAGCTCAGATGTTTCTCGCCGACCGTTATATTATGGGTGAATGCCCTCACTGTGGCAATCCGAATGCTTACGGAGATCAGTGTGAGTCGTGCGGAACATCGCTTAGTCCTACCGATCTGAAAAATCCTCGCTCTACAATATCAGGTTCTACTCCTGTGATGCGTGAAACAAAACACTGGTATCTGCCTCTTGACAAGCACGAATCGTGGCTTCGTCAGTGGATACTCGAAGATCATAAAGAGTGGAAATCGAATGTTTACGGACAGTGTAAGTCATGGCTGGATATGGGGTTACAACCTCGTGCCGTAAGTCGCGACCTCGATTGGGGTGTGCCTATTCCACTGCCCGATGCAAAAGGAAAAGTACTTTATGTGTGGTTCGATGCTCCTATCGGATATATTTCTAATACGATAGAATTGCTGCCGGATAGCTGGGAGAAATGGTGGAAATCGGAAGATACGAAATTGGTACACTTTATCGGGAAAGATAACATTGTTTTCCACTGTATCGTTTTCCCTGCCATGTTGAAGGCTGAAGGTTCTTTTATTTTACCTGAAAATGTCCCGGCAAATGAATTCCTGAATCTGGAGGGAGATAAAATATCTACTTCTCGAAACTGGGCTGTGTGGTTGCACGAATATCTCGAAGATTTTCCGGGACAACAAGATATACTTCGTTATGTACTCACGGCTAATGCTCCCGAAACGAAGGATAATGATTTTATGTGGAAAGATTTTCAGGCTCGTAACAACAATGAGCTTGTAGCTATTCTGGGGAACTTTATCAATCGTGCATTAGTACTTACCCAAAAATATTTTGAGAATAAAGTACCGCAGCTGAATGAACTGACAGACTATGACAAGGAAACCCTTAAAGAGTTTGCAGATGTAAAGGCTGTAGTCGAATCTTATCTCGATACATACCGTTTCCGCGATGCGCTTAAAGAAGCCATGAATTTGGCTCGTATCGGTAACAAATATCTGGCAGATACAGAGCCTTGGAAAGTCGTTAAAACGGATATGGCACGTGTAGAAACAATATTGAATATATCTCTACAGATTACAGCCAATCTCGCAATCGCTTTCGAGCCGTTCTTGCCATTCAGCGTGAAAAAGATACGCCGGTTTATAAATGTTGATAACCTGACATGGGATCAACTAGGACGCATTGATCTGCTGCCTGTAGGACATCCGTTGAATCATTCGGAATTGTTGTTCTCTAAAATAGAAGATGAAACGATAGAAAAACAAATCCAGAAACTTCTGGATACTAAAAAAGCAAATGAACAGGCTGTGGAAGTAAAAATTGCTCCGCAGAAACCAAACGTTGCTTTTGATGATTTTTCGAAGCTCGATCTTCGTGTTGGAACAGTTTTGGAGTGTATAAAAGTACCTAAAGCTGATAAATTGTTGCAATTCTTAATTGATGATGGCATGGGTAAACGTACCATTATTTCGGGAATAGCAGCTTGGTACAAGCCTGAAGATTTAGTAGGTAAGCAGGTGTGTTTTATTGCAAATCTCGAACCACGGAAACTAAAAGGAATAGAGTCGCAAGGGATGATTCTTTCTGTAGAAGATGGGGGCGGTAATTTATCGCTTATTACACCTTCTAAGGATGTAGAACCGGGTTGTCAGATAGGATAAAGAATAATATATTTCTCTTAAACCGATATACCTCAAGAGGTGTGTCGGTTTTTTATTTGAACTTATTTTGATTTTTGACCACGAAGTCTCACGGAGTAAAGCGTAAAAAACTATTGTCGTCTTTTGTCATTGATTACACTGCGTTCCGTCGAACGTTCTTTCTGAGCGAAGAAAGGATCTCCTTGCAATAAAGAGTCGAGATGCTTCGTTACCTCAGCATGACAAATAGAATATACAGTATTATTATAAAAAAATAGTTTTCTTGTAATAAAATTCAAGTAACTTCTACTATATAGTAAAAGGACAATAATGATATGGATGATCTGAGAGAGAACTTTCTACAAATGCTGGAAAAATATCAATCCATTTTGCATAAGGTGAGTCTTATCTACTTTAGGCATGAAGATGAACGGAAAGATAATTTTCAGGAAATTGTTTATCAGATGTGGAAAGCATACGCATCTTTACGAAATAGAGAGAACGTTGTATCGTGGATATACTCAATATCTATCAATACTTCTATATCACGAATTAGAAAAGATTCCCGGATGCAGTACCGGGAAGAATTGCCCGATGAGGCTTGTGTAGATATGGCTAAGCAATGGGCTGTGGATGAAGATATGAGTATGCTGTTGACAGCTATTTATAATTTGAATGATATCGACAAATCGATCATACTGCTTTATTTGGAGGAGAAAAGCTATGAAGAAATTTCAGAAATCATAGGTATAAGTAAATCCAATGTAGGGACTAGGATAAACCGAGCAAAAAATATTTTGAAGGACAACTTAATTAAGATGGGTTATGAAAAGGGATAATTTACAAGATATATGGCACAAAGGAAGCTCTAATATAGAGGCTCAATCTTCTGAAGACCTCAAAAAGCTGCTAGAAAAGAAGGTTGTCAAAGTGATGAGAAAACATTCTTTTATTGATTATATTTCCATATCGGTAGGAATTATACTTTTTGTATTACTGGTATATGCCGGAATAAAAAGAGCGAGTGATACCTATTATCTAATAAACAATATAGTGCTATGCTTTGTAGTTGCTGTCTTTGTTGTATCGGGCATCCGATCGCACTATAAGATAAATTATAATACGATGAGTCTTCCTCTCAGAGATTGGTTGAGGTATCGGATAAATGAGATATCCAAATCGCAAAAGATGTATCCGGTTCGTTATCTTTTTGCGATCTTAATGATTTTACCATGCTATCTGTCTTTTTTCGTATATTCAATAAACAGGTCTTTTCTTGATGTTGTTACGAATGAAGCGTTCTTTCCTGGTTTTCTTATTGTATTTATTAGCGGTTCTTTCTCTTCTTTCTTGGCCATGAGGAATATAAGCCTATATAAAAAGAAAATATTAAAAAGTCTTAAAAAAATGTATGATCAACTTTGCGAACAAGATTGATCCCTGTTATTTTGTAAGTAAATAAGGTTTGTTTCTATTTTCTTTTTGATGTTTTTATTTTATATTTGTAGTGTAGTGCTGTTTGATTTGTCAAATAGTTAGTTGACCTTGCTTTATTTTCTTTTCGATAAATAATTCTTTTAACCAAAAATCTACGAATATGGCATTCTCAAAGAAACCATGGGCAGAGCCCTATCGCATCAAAGTAGTAGAACCCCTGAAAACCACAACAAGGGAGCATCGTTTGAAATGTATGAAAGAAGCCGGATGGAATACCTTCTTACTCCATGCCGATGATGTCTATATCGATTTGTTGACGGATAGCGGAACGAATGCGATGAGTGATATGCAATGGTCGAGAATGATGATCGGGGATGAGGCTTACGCCGGTAGCCGCAGTTTCTACTATTTGGAAGAAGTCTGTAAAAAATATTACGGTTACAAATATATTCTGCCTACTCATCAAGGTCGTGGAGCCGAAAACTTACTAAGCAAATGTATGATTACTCCGGGACAGTATGTGGCAGGTAATATGTATTTTACGACTACACGTCAGCATCAGGAGATTGCAGGAGGTACATTTGTAGATGTGATTATCGATGAGGCGCACAAAAGTCAATCTACACATCCTTTCAAGGGAAATATAGACCTCGAAAAATATGAGAGGCTGATTAAAGAAAAAGGTGCAAAAAATATAGCCTACATTACTGTCGGTGCCCCTGTGAATATGGCGGGAGGGCAGCCTGTGAGTATGGCGAATATGAAGGCCGTATCGGAACTGTCTCACAAGCATGGTATCAAAGTTGTGTTGGATGCTACACGCAATATAGAGAATGCGTATTTTATCCAACAGCGCGAAGAGGGTTGCAAAAATCGCAGCGTAGAGGATATAAATCGTGAATTTTGTTCTTATAGCGATGCTGCGACAGTCAGTGCCAAAAAAGATTTGTATGTAAATATCGGAGGTTTGGTTATGTGTAACGATGCTGATCTTTACGATGATTTACGAAGTCTGATTGTTGTATACGAAGGAATGCCAACATACGGAGGTCTTGCCGGAAGGGATATGGAAGCGATGGCTCAGGGACTGATCGAAGCTGTACAGGATGATATGATAGCCTCGCGTGTTCGTCAGGTCGAATATTTCGGTAATCTGCTGTATGAGGCAGGTATACCAATTGTGTTGCCTATCGGAGGACACGGTGTATTTATTGATGCCAAGAAATTTTACTCACATATACCACAAGATCAATTTCCTGCACAGAAACTGGCTGCGGATATTTATATCGAATCAGGAGTGAGAGGAATGGAGCGAGGAATTGTATCGGCAGGAAGGAATAAACAGACAGGTGATCACTATTATCCCGAGCTGGAGTTGGTGAGATTGACTGTTCCTCGTCGGGTATATACACAGGCTCATTTCGATGTGGCAGCTTGGAGTATAATAGAGATGTTTAAAGATCGGGATAAAGCCCGGGGATTGAAGATGGTGTACGAGCCTAAATTCCTTCGTTTCTTCCAAGGACGATTTGAGGAATTATAATAAAACAAAGGGAGCGGTTTTTGCCGCTCCCTTTGTTTGATAAAGAACTTAACCTATTCTTTCTTTTATTTAAATACTACTACTCTGCTTTCTAGCGGTTGGAATTCCTTTGGTCCTGCTTCGCTTGTTGGTGTGCCAAATGGCATTTGAGCTATCAGTTTCCATTTAGGGCTGATGTTGAATGCTTTGGCTACTTCCTCATCAATTATCGGATTGTAATGTTGCAGTGATGCGCCTAATCCAGCTTCTTCGAGCATTGTCCAAATAGCAAACTGGTGCATTGCCGATGTGTGCTGAGACCATACAGGGAAGTTTTCGCTGTATGCAGGGAATGCGTCTTGCAAGCCTTTTACAACATCTGTATCTTCATAGAAAAGTATTGTTCCGTGACCTGCAGCAAATGCACCGTCTATCTTCGCTTCTGTAGCCGGAAAAGCTTCAGGTGAAACAAGCTTCTTTAATACCGATTTTACAATATCCCACAGTTTTTTGTGGTTGTCATTCAATAGGAGAACTACCCTTGTAGATTGCGAATTGAATGATGATGGAACATGCAAAACTGCGAAGTCTATAATTTCTTTTATCTGATTATCTGAAATAGGGCTCTTGTCATTGATAGCGTAATATGTTCTACGACCTTCTATTGCTTCTTTAAGATTCTTTTTCATTGTTTATTTTATTTAATTAGTGTCTAAACTCTATAGTTGGCTTTGTTTCTCTAACGTCAAAGTTAAAGCAAATGTTTTAGTGATTTATATAAAAATAATAATAGTTATCTCTTCAAATATCTATATATCTAAGTATTTCGTACATTTGTGGCTGAATTCTTAACAAATGGTATAATGCTTTTTTCGGGAGTAATATTTGATTTTAACGGAACATTATTTTGGGATACTAAGCTGCATAATAAAGCATGGGATATATTTCTGACTAAACATGGTTTGTTTTTATCCGATGAGGACAAGTTTAAGAAGATGCATGGTAAAAACAATAAGGATTTGTTTATTGAATTATTTAATAAGCCCTTGTCTGACGTTGAAATTCAAAAGTATGTGCTTGAAAAAGAAGGACTGTATCAGGATCTGTGTTTGCAAACCGATATGCAATTAGCACCCGGAGTTGCTGACTTCCTGGATTTCCTGAAAGGGAATAAAATACCATTTACCATTGCCACTGCCTCAGGGAAAGAGAATCTCGATTTTTATTTCGAGCATCTTCCTCTTACCCGATGGTTCGAATACGATAAGGTTGTTTATAACAACGGAAAGATAAAAGGAAAACCCGATCCTCAGATATATCAGAATGCTTTGGCTATTATAGGCAAGCAACCTGAGGATGTCATTATATTCGAAGATGCTGTAGCCGGATTGCAATCTGCACGAAATGCAAAAGCCGGAAAAATAATTGTCGTAAACTCAAATGATGACGATTATACAGACTGGTCGGATTGCCAGATAATTAAAAATTTTGACGAAGTAGATAGAACGCAATTTGTATTATAAAGAAAATGGAGAGCTCTATAAAGAAAGTTCATACTGTAATTTGTCCTGTCTGCGGAAGTCGTGGAATTGACCCTTTTCTATCCTGTAAAGATTATCTTACAACTCAGGAAGTCTTTGAAATCAATAAATGCAATGTATGTGGTTTTGCTTTTACTCAGGATTTTCCTGTCGAAAATGAAATCGGAAAATACTACGAAGCACCTGAATATATTTCACACTCGGATACAAACCGGGGAATAATAAACAGTCTGTACCATCTGGCTCGTAAGATAGCTTTGAAGTCGAAGTCGAAGCTAGTTACCAAATATGCGGGCAGTAAAAAAGGGATGCTGCTTGATATAGGTTCAGGAACCGGCTATTTCCTAAATCGGATGAAAGAACTGAAATGGATTGTAACAGGCATAGAGAAATCGGCATCAGCCAGAAAGTATGCAAAACAAAAATTCGGCATAGATTGTCAGGACTCCGAATATCTTTACGAGATTCCGTGCCAGACAAAAGATGTGATTACGATGTGGCATGTGCTGGAGCATCTCGAACATCTGAACAGTGTACTGGACTATCTCCAAAAAATATTGAAAGATGACGGTACTCTCGTTATTGCTTTGCCCAATAAAGAATCGTTTGATGCAAGATACTATAAAGAATATTGGGCTGCCTACGATGTGCCCCGCCACCTATGGCATTTCTCTTCTTCCGATTTTCAGCGCATTGCAAACAGGCATCAGTTCGAAATTATAGAAGTGAAGCCGATGTATTTCGATGCTTTCTATATATCTATGCTGAGTGAGAAAAATATGGGACATTCGTTTGCCAGTTTGCGAGGATTGATTCGAGGTGGAGTTTATTTCCTACGTACTTTGAGGAATAAAAATGGCAGTAGTTCGTTGATTTATATATTAAAGAAGAAAATAACAAACACAAAATAAGATGATAAAAAAAGAGCAGTCTTTGGTGAAGATGTTGTTGCCACATATTATTGCAGTGGTTGCATTTCTATTTATAACAATGGCATATTTTAGCCCTATGTTGCAAGGTAAAGTGTTGTCGCAGCACGATGTAACACAATATCAGGGCTCAGCAAAGGAAATTAGTGACTATTACTATAATGAGGGTAAGACTTCGGCATGGACAGGCTCGATGTTCTCCGGTATGCCTGCGTATCAGATAGGTGTGCATGGAGGCAGTCCAAATTTTCTTGACTATCTCGAAGCTCCTGTAAAAGCATTGGGCAACACTACGGCAGGACCTGTTTTTGCAGGTATGCTGATGGCCTATATCTTATTTTGCTTGATGGGATTCAGTCCGGCAGTTGCTATATTGGGGGCTGTTGCTTATTCGCTGTCATCTTACAATATTGTTATACTCAACGCCGGGCACGTGACTAAAGCATGGGCACTGGCATACATGCCGCTGATAGTGGCAGGCTTTATGTCGTTGTTTAAGAATAAAATTCTGCTCGGTAGTGTGTTGGTTGGTTTGGGGCTGGCTCTACAGATAAAAAGTAATCACTTACAGGTGACTTATTATACAGGTTTACTCAGTGTTATACTCTTCATTACATATGCAGTTGAGGTTCTCTCAAAAAAGAATTATAAGTCATTCCTTATGTCGTGTGGTGCGATGATTATTGCTGTGGCTTTGGCTGTGTTGGCTAATCTGGGGAATATATACGGCAATATGGAAATGGCACGAGAAAGTACGCGTGGAAAGTCTGAGTTGACTTCGCCGAAGTCTGAATCGGAAAAGCAATCGTCAGGACTCGACAAAGATTATGCTTTTGGGTGGAGCTATGGCAAAGCGGAAACATTCACATTCCTTGTTCCTAATCTGTACGGGGGAGAATCGAAGCCTTATGACAAAGATGCTCAGAGTATAAAAGTATTGACTCAGAAGGTACAATCGGGAGAAATTCCTGCCGAATTTGCCAATCAGGTGTCACGCATTCCTCAGTATTGGGGCGACCAGCCGTTTACTCAGGGAACTGTATATCTGGGAGCAATCGTTTGCTTCTTGTTCCTGTTGGGTATGATCATTATAAGAAGCAATGTAAAATGGGGTTTACTCGTGGCTACTATCTTTTTCATATTGCTGGCTTGGGGTAAAAATCTGGAATGGTTCAACGACTGGTTTTTCTATCACTTCCCGCTCTATAGTAAATTCAGGGCAGTGTCTACGGCTTTGGTAGTGCCTGCACTCACTATTGTTATGGTTGCGGTGTGGGGAATAAAAGAATTTTTCTCGGGAGAAATAGATAAAAAGAAACTAAAGAAAGCACTTTATATATCGTTAGGCGTAGTTGGTGGTTTTTGCCTTATTCTTTGGATAGCGCCGGGAGCATTCTTCAATTTCACTTCGGGTGCAGATGCACAATGGAAAGCACAGGTTCCTGAATGGTATTATAATGCATTGCTAGCCGATCGTCAAGACTTGATGTCGTCCGATGCTTTACGCTCTTTGGTGTTTGTTTTGTTGGGTGCAGCAATTTTGTATTTCTCTCTTCGGACGAAGGTTGATACAAAGAAAATGACAATATACGGTTCGCTGGGACTTGCCGTTTTAGTCTTGATCGATTTGTGGGGAGTTGATAAACGCTATTTGAATGAGAATAATTTTGTGGCTAAAAGCACCTACAAAACAGAGACGTTTTCTCCCTCGGTAGCCGATCAAGCTATCTTGAAAGATCGACATCCTTCCTACAGGGTTTTGAATCTCAATAATCCGTTTGCGGAAACAACGACTTCTTATTATCATAAATCTATTGGAGGCTATCATGCAGCCAAACTGAAACGTTATCAGGAATTGATCGATAGTCGTCTGGATGGTGAAGTTAATCAGATCATCGGCACATTCAGTTCGCAAAATATAGATACAATCATGGCATCGTTTAATAAAACGAAAGCACTGAATATGTTGAATGCAAAATACGTAATATATCATCCTGAACAACCACCATTGGTAAATCCGAATGCAATGGGAAATGCTTGGTTTGTAAATGAATACAAGTTGGTAAATAATGCTGACGAAGAAATTGCGGCAATCAATACTTTAGATCCGCACACAACAGCCGTTGTGGATAAGCGTTTCGAAAGCGAATTGTCGGGATTGAAAATTACCCCCGACTCTACAGCTACGATAGAACTAGTATCATATAAGCCGGATGTGTTGACTTACAAAACAAAAGCTGCCTCAGATCAACTAGCCGTACTTTCTGAGATTTATTTCTCGAATGGTTGGCAAGCTTATGTTGATGGAAAGGAAGTGCCTCACTTCCGTGCCGATTGGACATTGCGGGCAATGCGTGTTCCGGCAGGAGAGCATGAAATTGTTTTCAAGTTTGAGCCTCAGGGATATTATAACAGCCGCCATGTGGCAACAGCTTCTTCGGCAGTACTTGTTTTGTTGTTGATCGGCATAATTATAAGACCTTTTGTTTTGAAGAGAAAGGAAAAATAAAATGAAGCTATCTGTTATTTTCTGTACATACAATAGGGAGAAATATCTGTACAATGCGTTGAAAAGTATTTCGCAACAGAATATTCCATATCACGACTACGAAATAGTTATGGTGAATAACAACAGTACAGATTCTACAGAAAGTATTTGTAAGCAGTTTCGATATGATTATCCTGGAGTTAATTTCCGATATTTTCTTGAAACTCAACAGGGACTTTCGTATGCACGCAACAGAGGTGTGCAGGAGAGTAGGGGAGATATCCTTGTTTTTGTAGATGATGATGCTACTGCCTTCGAATCCTATCTTTCGTCCATAAAATCATTCTTCGAATCTCACCCCACCGTATCGGCATGTGGCGGGCCTATTGTGCCAGTATATGAGGTGGATAAACCGAAATGGCTGTCTCATTATACCGAGCAGCTTATTGGTGGAGCCCTGTACGAAGGAGATAAGATAAAACCTTTCAGCAACGGTAAATATCCCGGAGGTGGAAATTCAGCTTTCAGAAAACAAGTATTTGATAAATACGGACTGTTTAATGTAGAATTGGGCCGCAAGGGAACAGGGCTGATCGGGGCTGAAGAGAAAGACCTTTATGACAGACTGACAAGAGGTGGTGAAAAATTTTATTACCTGCCACAAATGGGTATCCATCATTATATCCCCGAAAAAAAACTTACAGAATCTCACTTCAGGGAACTAACTTATTCTATCGGAAAAAGCGAACGTATTCGTACTAAATCGATATCACCCAAGACCTACCAAAACAGAGTTTTTGCCGAATGTAAAAAATGGGCGGGCTCTATTGTCTTGTTTTTTGCTTATGCATTGAGGCTCTCTCCCGACAAGGGTTGGAAGCTGATACAATTCAGGTGGTATGTAAGTAAAGGGCTACTAGGGAAGTAGATTTTTCTGTATAAACCTCATATATAATAAAATAATTGTACTTTTATCTATTAAAGAGGATGATACATGACAAAAAAAGGTAACAAATAAAAGTACTCTGAAAAGTGTCACTTTTGTCACCTTTTGCTTGTAATGTATTGTTGAGTAGGTTTTTAGTTTTATGTGACGTTGTCACTTTTTAGTGATTAAAATATGAAAAAGAAGACTAATAGTAATTTATTGAAAGTTGTTGCCGCTATTGTAGTTGTTATCGTATTACTCTTTTTGTTTAGAGGAAACATTTACCGCATGGCTGTAAAATATGAAGATGGCGGAAGCCGTAAGTCTTATGATATAAAAGAAGGAGATTTGGCTACATTCATCAATCAGAGTCTACCTAACGATGAGGCATTAGATGCTACTATAAGCATTGAGCAGATTATCGACTTATCTCAGGAGATAACTACAAAAGTATTGGATTTTTCTTCCGATGCTCAGGAGAGTGATCCTCAGAAGCTTTTTGTTGCCACAGAGGCTAATTATACCGGCTATGCTGCTTTTACATCTGCTGTAGGTACTTACCTTATCAAGAGGTTTGGAATGGATAAGGAGTGGGAGGCTAAACCCAAGAAAGGCAAGCTGTACCTCTTTGGGAGCAACATGACTAAAGATGCTAAGAGCGGGTGGTTTAAAGATCATGACTTTGTTGTGTTCAGGAATAAGAATACAAAAGAGGAAATATACGTAGATCCTACAGTGGATGAATATCTTGGGCTGAAGCGAGTTGATAGATACCAAAAGTAAAATGTTGGCAAACGAAGATATCTCCCTGCAAATAAAAGATTATGCTTATAGTCTTGGCTTTGATGCTTGTGGGATTTGTAAGGCTGAGCCGATAGAGCTAGAGGAACAACAGTATTTTAAAGACTGGATTAGTCATTCATATCATGCCGATATGGATTACTTAAAGGAAAATTTAGAAAAACGNNTAGAAATTCGGAGAAACGATGCAACCCTACTTTATTGGTTGAAGGTTCCCGTTCGGTGATCAGTGTCGCATTGAATTATTACCCCGAAACAAAGCAACCGCAAGAAAATCCTCAATTTGCTTATTACGCCTATGGCAAAGACTATCACGATGTGGTGAAGAGTAAGCTACAAACGCTGCTGGATTACATTAAGAGCTTAGAGCCGACGACCGAAGGACGGGCTTTTGTTGATACAGCGCCAATCTTAGAACGTTATTGGGCAGCCAAGGCCGGATTGGGATTTATTGGAAAAAATTCGTTGCTGATCATCCCGAAGAAGGGTTCTTATTTCTTTCTGGGCGAATTGATCATCAATCTGGAACTGACATACGATACTCCATTGAATTTATCGTGTGGAAACTGTACTCGCTGCCTCGATGCATGTCCTACATCGGCTATCGTAAAGCCTAGAGTGGTGAATGCGAGTAAGTGTATTTCGTATCAGACGATAGAAAATCGTGGCGAGATTGATGAACAGGTAATCTCGAAGATGAATAATCGTTTTTATGGCTGTGATATTTGCCAGCAAGTTTGTCCTTGGAACAGATACTCGCAGCCGCATCAGACGGAGGAGTTTAACCCCTCTCAGGCTTTTCTAGACCTGTCTTTTGACCGCCTCGATAAGCTGTCGGTTGAAGACTACCAGAAGATATTTAAGGGTTCGGCGGTGAAGCGTGCTAAATTTACAGGGTTGAAAAGAAATCTGGAAGCATTGAGGCAGAATATGAAATAATATTAAGTCGTTGATAACGTTTTGTAAGAATATGAAAAAGATAAAATATATAGTTTTGATAGTTGTGTTGGTGTTTTTGGGTTGTGAAAATGAAAAACCAAAGTATACTATTCCTGCTAGTCGTGTCAATTTTAACATCAATACATCATTCTTGGATAATAACTTAAATAACACAGGGAACATCAATGTATATTTAAGGAGTAAGGATAAGGCAAATTACGAAAAGTTAGTGGCAAACGTAAAAGGCCTGCAAGTTCTAAATGGAGATAGGGCAGGTAGTCCATATGTTGGCTATTCCGGGCTTCTTGTGATTAATACAGGTTCTACGTTGACACCAACTCCATTTGCTGTCTTTGATTTATGTTGTCCTGTAGAAGGGTTGGAACATGTGCGTGTTTTGCCTACAAATAATGGTATAGCAAAATGTCCTCAATGTAATTCAATATATGATATTATTTCTGGAACGGGTATTCCCAAGAGCGGACCAGCTTTAGAAAAAAGGAGCTCTTTGCAATCGTATTATATTGCACCAAGGGGACAAAATGAGTTTCATATATATTATGGGCAAAATTAGGTGCGATTTCTTTTGTAGAAAGGAAAACATTTTTTACATTTGCACTCGCTAAACGGAAAAGGCTTCCAAAATGTTGGGATTATAGCCTTGGATATAGCAGTAATTGCGAAAGTAGCTCAGTNNTCGAATCCCGTCTTTCGCTCATAGGCTGCTCGGATGGTGGAATGGTAGACACGCAAGACTTAAAATCTTGTGACCATTACGGTTGTGCGGGTTCAAGTCCCGCTCCGAGTACGGAAAACCCCTATTAATCTTTTGATTATTAGGGGTTTTTATTTTTTAAGAGGGATAGTTTGAGGAGTAAATTATATAGATGTATAATTATTTGTTATATAATTAATAATTTCTGAATAAATTTCTGCAGATGATTCTCCTGCAATAATTTCACATACAGTTTCTATTTCCTCATTCCACTCTACCCCTGTTCGAATATTAAATAAATAGAACCGTTGGATATCGTAAGGTTCATTACTGACTGAGTTCAATGCTCCATAAATGAGCAATTGATACAAATCATATTTTGTAATATTACCATTTCCTGCTTTAATTTCAACAAGGGTTTTTCCCAAACGAATATCGCCAGTACATTCAAAAAGCAAGCCACAACCTTGAAATTTAGGATAAATTTCAAAATCTTGCTTTCCATTTGAAAACGATAATAATCGATGTGCCAATTTAATAACAATATCTAATTCTGTATTTGTCAATTCATCTTTGAAATTATCAGAATTATCAAGTATCTCCATTCTTTCCGCTTCCGAAAACTGCAACTCTTTAATTAAATCTATATTTTTATCAACAAGAGATTTCATATCTCTTGGATTTGTTTTCTGCTCATAAAAATGATAGAATAGTTTAAAAGAAATACCATTTATTAAAGCTCTACGTGATGGGATATCTTCTCCTTCATAGGTTATAGGCGTATAATGTCTCTCTTTTAATCCAGAGTTAATCATTCGTACATAATGATCTATTCCTGGTAGTAATTGATTCCAGAAACTAGAATAATATTTGATAAATGTTTTTTCTGAAATCATAATGGCATAATCCAAGTTGATATTTTTGATTTTTCTTTAGCCCACTCACTAATAATACTTTCACTTGTAGAAAATGTTCGTTTATTAAATCGTAACCAATGGTCACCTTCATCTCCTAAAAAATGAGCTGCAATAATAAACATACGACGTTCCCATTTATTCATTGTTGAAAAGGCATCTTTTTTGTCTGCTAGCCAATAATAAGCCTTCCATCTTATCATTATCTGAATAACTATACTTTTTATAAGAAGGCTTTCCGAAAACTTCCCATAGACTTTGTTTATCACGTCTTCATTCTCAGCACTCGAAACAGAGCCAAGAACTCTTAATAAATATGTCATATTAATTTCAGATTGTATTATATAAGAATCATCTAAAATTAGTTGCCGTAAAACTTTATGCAAGTTCTCTCTTGTTTCAGCTTCCAATTTATCATTATGTTTGTAAGCTGATTTCATTATCTCAGGAAAAATCGGATACAATATATCAAATCTATTTATTATAGAATCAAAAGCTCTAGAAATGATATTAGAATCCAAAATGTCAAAAGTTTTGATTAATCGTTTACCAAATTGTTGATGTATTCGAACCTTCTTCAATTCATCGTTTAATAGCCCTACAATGTCAAACTCGTCTAGTTGTTCTTTTATCTTTTGGTAATCTTCATCAGCATTATCCGAGTATGGATCATAATTAATTGGAAGTGACATGAATTTAGCTCTTTCCTTTTCTTTAAAATCATCACTTTCTGCATTAATTCGAGAGGATACTAATTTCTCAAATTCAATTCGCGTTTGTATCTGTGTCTTATGTTTTTGTAGAGTGAGCCCTTCATTTTTCATTAATTTACCTGCTAAATAATTAAGAGCAGAATGAGCCTCTTGCATTGTCCTACAAAAAATATGAATATCATCTACAAATCTTTTAAATTTAAAGCCGTGACTAAATAATAGTTTATCAGAATTATTCAAAGTTAGTTCAGCTAGTAACCTCGCTGCTTCTCCTCCTATCGGCAACCCGTAAGATTTAGTGTTAGAGAACTTTTGAATAATATTTTTAATTTTCTTTGGTAAATCATTGCCTGCATCAAGTCTATCCAGTGCATTTTCTAATGGATGATGATATATTCTGTTATAAAAATCCGCAATATCACAAATAACGACATACTCGTAATCAGAATTATTCTTAAGAAAATCCAATGAGTCTCGCTGAAATCTCAACCAGTTATAGTCTGTATCAAAAAGCATTCTCTTCTCTTGATTTACACAAAATCTATAAGAATATACAACCCCTTCTTCTTTCTTAATTCTCACCTTCTCAATTGCTTCTCCCATTTCAATTACTGCTGAAAGGAAATAAGCATTCCAAAATGGATCAATTTGTGTAGCCCATCTAAAGCCTGTATATCCAATTGGAGCTAAAGCGCTAATATTTACAGGAGGATTATTCACAATCTCATTGACAAAATTTTTATCCAATTCTTGTAACAAGCCTATAATTTCATCTCTTTTATCAAAAAATATTAACTTTTCAATGGGATATGGGAAGATGTCAGTATCACCATATTTTGCAATATTATCTACTGCTAATTGAATTGATTCTATATTCATTACTATGATCTTTAAGTAATACAAACTATAAGCTAAAGTTAAAAGTATTTATAATACAATCAAACCAATTCAAGAAGAATTATTTATATCTTTATCAATGACATAAAAGCGGAGCATCCCATATAAAAGTATAATATTAACTTGTATTGCCTAAATATACTACGGATTAACATTTCTCTTTCAAAAACAATTATTGTATATCTGTTGTTTTTATAGATATGTTATAAGTATGAATTATGAATCTCAAATATCCGTTTATTGCAATCATTATGATTAGTTTATTTGCATCGTGTACAGGTATTCCTAAAAACGCAACAGCAGTCAAAAATTTTGAAGTTGAAAAGTATATGGGACGGTGGTATGAAATAGCCCGGTTCGATTTTCGGTTTGAACGAAATTTAGATAACACTACTGCTGAATATACGTTGAATGAAAACCAAACAGTAGGGGTGCTAAATCAAGGGCATGATTACATCAAGGATACTTGGAAATCGGCAAAAGGAATAGCTAAATTTGTCGGTCCCAAAGATGAAGGCAGGCTTAAGGTTTCTTTCTTCCGTCCGTTTTATGGTTCGTATAATATAATTGCTTTGGATAAGGATTATAAATATGCGCTTGTTGTGGGCAAAAACAAGAAATATATGTGGATTCTTTCACGAACTAAAACGATTCCCGATGATGTGAAAAATAACTATCTTGATTTGGCTAAAAAGCTAGACTTTGATATTGATAAGCTGGTTTGGGTAAATCACGATTGAGTATAGGATACAGTATATAAAAGAAAGAACCGATGGATCAAGATCCATCGGTTCTTTCTTTTATAAGTCCTGTCAACCTTTGTAGGCTGAGGCAATCGAATGATTGATTACATCATTCCGCCCATTCCGCCACCCATTGGAGGCATTGGAGCAGGGTTTTCTTCTTTCTTGTCAGCGATGATACATTCTGTAGTTAAGAACATACCTGCAATAGAAGCTGCGTTTTCAAGAGCTACACGAACTACTTTAGCAGGGTCGATAACTCCGGCTGCATTCAGATTCTCGTAAACATCTGCACGAGCGTTGTAACCGAAATCAGCTTTTCCTTCACGTACTTTCTGTACTACAACAGCACCTTCTTTACCGCTATTGGCTACAATCTGACGAAGAGGTTCTTCGATAGCACGCTTAACGATTTCGATACCGGTAGTTTCGTCTTCGTTTTCACCTTTTAGGTCTTCTAGAGTGCTAATAGCACGGATGTAAGCTACACCACCTCCGGGAACTGTACCTTCCTCGATAGCTGCACGAGTTGCAGAAAGAGCATCGTCAACACGGTCTTTCTTTTCTTTCATCTCTACCTCTGACGGAGCTCCTACATAAAGAACAGCTACACCACCTGCCAATTTAGCAAGACGTTCCTGTAGTTTTTCTTTATCGTAGTCTGATGTTGTTTTTTCCATTTGAGCTCTGATCTGAGATACACGAGCAGCAATAGCATCTTTCTCACCTGCACCGTTTACGATAGTCGTATTATCTTTATTGATAGTTACCTTGTCAGCAGTACCAAGCATGTCGATAGTAGCAGCTTCAAGTTTGATACCTCTCTCTTCTGAGATTACGATACCGCCTGTAAGGATAGCGATGTCTTCAAGCATTTCTTTACGACGATCACCAAATCCGGGAGCTTTAACAGCAGCAATCTTCAAGCCTGCACGAAGACGGTTAACTACTAGTGTAGTCAATGCTTCTGAGTCTATATCTTCTGCAATGATTAGCAATGAGCGACCTGATTTAAGAGCAGATTCAAGAATAGGAAGAATGTCTTTCAATACTGAAATCTTCTTGTCGTGAATCAAGATATATGGGTTTTCAAGGTCAGCTTCCATTTTCTCTGTATCAGTTACAAAGTATGGAGAGATATAACCTCTGTCAAATTGCATACCTTCTACTACATCCACATAAGTTTCTGTACCTTTTGCTTCTTCAACAGTGATAACCCCTTCTTTCTTTACTTTACCCATAGCTTCAGCGATCAGCTTACCTATAGTTTCGTCGCCGTTAGCAGATATCTTAGCTACGTGCTCTATCTTCTGTAGGTCATCACCTACAGCTACAGCCTGAGACTTGATATTTTCTACTACTTTTGCTACAGCTTTATCGATACCACGTTTCAAATCCATTGGATTTGCTCCAGCTGTAACGTTCTTAAGACCAACGCTAACGATCGATTGTGCCAATACTGTGGCAGTAGTGGTACCATCACCCGCATCGTCGTTTGTTTTAGAAGCCACTTCTTTTACAAGTTGAGCTCCCATATTCTGGAATGCTTCTTCCAGTTCTATTTCTTTTGCTACTGTTACACCGTCTTTTGTGATGTGAGGTGCACCAAATTTCTTTTCGATGATTACGTTGCGACCTTTTGGTCCAAGGGTTACTTTTACTGCATTAGCTAATGCATCAACACCTTTTTTTAGCTCGTCGCGAGCATCTATGTTAAACTTAATCTCTTTAGCCATAATGTTATGTTAATTAAAACTGTTAGTATTAAATAATTGCAAGAATATCAGATTGACGCATAATAAGGAAAACTTCGCCGTCAAGTTCTACTTCTGTTCCGGCATATTTGCCATAAAGAACCTGATCTTTTGGTTTTACGATCATATCTTCGTCTTTTGTTCCGTTGCCTACTGCAATAACTTCACCTTTTAGAGGTTTTTCTTTAGCTGTATCCGGAATAATGATACCTCCCACGCTTTTTTCTTCGGCTGCAGCCGGCTTAACAAGCACTCTGTCTGCTAATGGTTTAATACTCATGATTCTTAAATTTTTAATAGTTATATATTAATTTATTTTATGTATTCTGTTTAGATATTAGCGAAATGCGTGCCAAAATGTATTTCTGTCAAAACAGCAGAATCATAGAAATGACAAACTGACAAGTAGTCATTTTCGCTAATGTGTTTTATTAAAATAGAGATTATTCTATAACAAAGATGATGGTTTCTTCTGTTGGCGCCCAGTCATATACAAATTTTGCGTGCGATGTCGCATTGCGCACACACATGTGTGAACGGGGTGTAGTACCCAGCGAAGGGCTATATTCTATGAATGTGGTACTTGGTGCATTCACCGGAATACCGTGTATATATCCTCCGTTTGTAAAGCGATTGGCATAAGGAGCAAAGCCTCCTGTTTCTGTTGTGCCATCGACAAGGAAAAACATCTTTACTTTCTTCTCCTGAAGAACAAATAGCCCCAGTGGGGTTTCTTGCTGATATGGCGGTTTATGCAAACCTGTTGTGGCAGGATTCATACTTCTTACAATCCATTTTTTATCTAGTTTCTCGAGAGTGACGATATTCTCATTGTTGCGATCAACAAATATTGCATGTTTAAATTGTACGGTATCATGAATTGGTTTTACATATTTCTGAGGAACAAGCCATAACTCTTTGGAGTCCGTTGTAGTTATTTTTCTAAAACTCCCGACATTGTCTTTGAATAGTTTTACCAAGGCACCATCTCTGCCATAACGTTCTCCTGTAACAGTATCCGTAGGAAGAAATAGAGGAATCCCTTGAAATCGTTCTACCCCTAATGTGTCGGCAATGCGTTTGTATTCATTCCTTTTATATTTCTTTACTAGAGGAGCTTCTCCATTGTTATTCCGATAATTCTGTAAAATCCCCCAGGCAAAGAATTCTTGTTGAAAGTTTTCGAGAATAGCCAAGCCTTGTTTGATCTTTTCCCATTGGAACTGCCGTGTTGTGTCACGATATGGATATGTGTCTTGCAGGGTGTATTGGTCGTAAAGAAAATCCTTCTCTATGATAATATCTTTGGCTTTTATCCTCTGCATTTTTTGTGCATTCTTCATCAAGAGAGAATCCTGACGTAATTGGCTGAGAAATGAGTCTTGTCCGTTTTTTTCGGAACAAGAATTAAATATAAATAAACAAACGAAAAATAAAGAAATTGTTGTCGCTTTCATCAAAACGTAAAATGTTTCTTGAAGTTTATATGATATAATTTAAATACCGACATTTCATTTTTTGTCACATATGATACAAACAATAAAAATGCTTGATTGTTCGATGTTTATATCTACACGTAAAACAAAAAGTAACAAAGGTAACACTTATTTGCTTCATTTAGAGTGTCACTGTTTTTATATCGAACCATCTCTTTATGAGATAAATTTAATCGTTCAAAATGCAAAATAAATTAAGCCTGAAAGTTACAATAATACATCTCTCGGTTTTAAGTATTAAGTGTTAAATAAGCAAGATTATGAACTATTTACTTATCTTTGCTTGATATTTACTTAATACCTCTTATTAATGAAAAAAATCATATTTCTCTTTTTATCAACCCTTGCAATCTTATTCGTTTCTTGTCAGGGTAATTCTTATTCCATAGAAGGAAAGTTTTCGGATAATTCATTCGACACAAAAGTTGCATATTTACAAAAAATAGATAGCATCAACTCTCAGAAGGCAACAGTAATCGACTCAGTAACGATCTCTGATGGGAAATTCAGTTTTAAAGGGACTGCCGATGAGCCTATGATGGGATTTGTATCTGTAGGCAAACTAGAGAATGCAGATAATGACACACCGATAGGAACACTGATATTAGAACCGGGGAACATCAAAATTACATTTGATAAAACAAACGTAACTCTTGGAGGAACACCCAAGAATGACGAGTTTAATAATATACACAAGGTAATGAACTCTCTTACCGATAAGATATCTAAAATTACGCCTCAGGATGCAAACAACCCTGCAATAAGAGCAGAAGTAGATACTTTGCAAAAACAATTACAGATGTCGACTTTCAATTTTGCAAAGGCAAATATTTCGAATAAAGCCGGTGAGTTTTTATTTTATTCATCAGCAAAATCATTTAGCAAAGATCAACTAAAAGAATTGATAGCTGCCAGCGACAGTACATTCCGAAACAGAGATGAGATCAAGGCATTGGTAAAAGAACTGGACAGAGTGAAACCTGAAGTAGGTAATCCATACAGTGATGCTCAATTGATAGATCAAAGCGGACAGATGGTATCCTTGTCTGACTATGTAGGCAAAAATAAATTAGTGTTGATTGATTTCTGGGCTTCATGGTGTCAGCCATGTATTCAGGAAATACCAAATCTTATAAAGACTTATAATGCATACAAGTCTAAAGGTCTTGAAATAGTCGGTATATCAGTTGATGATGATAAAAACAAATGGACTGCAGCTGTCCAAAACTATAAAATGACTTGGGTACAATTGGCAGATGCAACAACAATGGCATCGCAATTATACGGAGTGCAAAGCATTCCGCATACATTACTTATAGATCAAAATGGCGTTGTTATAGCTACAGATTTAAGAGGTAAAGATTTGGAAGATAAAATAGCTGAAATCCTAAAATAATCTTTAAGTCATAAACAATAAGAGTTTTGTCTTTGTTTTAAACGTAACTCTTAAAAAATTAAGATATACTATTTATTAACCACTATTTTGATTTAGAATGAAGAAAATAATTTTGTTTCTTGCAGCAATTGCAATATTTGCTACTTCTTGTGTAGAGAAAGATGCTTTTACCATTAAAGGTAAATTACCGAATGGTACGTATGACGGACAACAAGTATATCTAAAGACTTTAGATGAGAATTGGAAAGACCTTGTGGCTGTTGACACCGTAGATGTTGTTGACGGAGAATTTGTTTTCAAAGGACTAGCCAAAGATGGTGCAAAAATACATTTCATCTCATTGGATGATGCGCCTGACAATATGAACAGACCTGTTTTGGTAGTAGTGGAACCCGGACAGATAGAAGTTTCTCTCGATAGCATTTCTACAGTAAAAGGTACTCCTTTGAATAATGCTTGTCAAGCGTTTAATACAAAGAGCCAGGCTATAGAAAATGAAATGATGTCTATCTCTTCCAAGTTGAGGGATGATTCAACGAATACAGGCAATAAAGCTGAACTCGAAAAACAGTATGAAGACAAATATAATGTTTGGACAAAAGAAACTTTCGACTTTGTAAAAGAAAATATACAAAACCAACTGGGAGTTTATTTCTTATCTCGCAACTTTTATCGCTTCTCTGCCGAACAGCTTAATGAGCTTATTCCGTCTATTAAACCAGAATATAAGTCTATAGCCAGAATACAAAAGGTGGAAAAAGTAGCCAAAGCTCTCGATGCAACGTCTGTAGGGAAAACTTTTACCGATATAAAAGGTAAAACTCCGGAAGGAAAAGATATAGCATTAGCAGATTTTGCAGGTAAAGGAAAATATGTTTTGGTCGATTTCTGGGCTTCATGGTGTCCTCCATGTCGTGCCGAAATGCCAAAGCTTGTAGAACTTTATAAGCAATACGGTGCCAAAGGGGTAGAGATCGTAGGTATCTCTTTAGATAAAACAAATGAAGATTGGGTGAAAGGAATCAAGAATCTGAATATTACATGGCCTCAAATCTCAGACCTTAAATTCTGGGATAGTGAAGGTGCTGCAATATATGGTGTGTCTTCTATTCCTCACTTGATGTTGTTAGACAAAGATGGTAAAATATTAGCCAGAGGTCTGAATGCTGAAGAAGCAACTAAAAAGATAGAAGAGCTTTTGAAATAACAAAAGAGCCGATCATAAATTAAAAAGCCTGTTTTTGTAAAAAACAGGCTTTTTTGTTACTCAGTAGTATCTCATAATACTTTCTTTATTTTTTCGATCTCGTCATCTATATCATTCCACTCGTTGTCGCCCACTTTAGCTCCTATCTTTTGAATTACGTATGCGGCTAGTAGAGTTCCTATTTGACCACTGATAAAAAGTGAATAGTTTTGTATCAGTCCATATATAAATCCGGCTGCATATAGGTCTCCTGCTCCCGTTGTGTCTACACAGTTTACTTTGTATGCGGGAACAAATATCTTTTCGTCTCCTTGTTGTATCCACGATCCTTTGTCTCCAACTTTCACTATAGCTATATCTGTTTGTTTAGCTAATAAAGAGACTGCTTCTTCGGCTTCTACATTCAATAGGGCTCTTGCTTCCTCTTCGTTCGCAAAGACGATGTCTGTGTACATAGGGATAATGTCTAGAAGAAATTGACAGTTCGCTTCCACTACATTATAACTGGCAAGGTCGAGTACAACTTTTGCTCCTGCTTCTCTGGCTAATTCGATTGCTCTGCGGATCAGTGCATGGCTTTGTACCAGATAACCCTCAATATAGAAATACTTGTAACCTTCAAAATCGGCTGTTTTAAGCTCTTCTGCATCCAATAGGGCAGCAGCTCCTAAGTATGTACCAAAAGTACGCTCTCCGTCCTTGGAAATGAACGTAGATGCAACACCCGAAGGTTCATCAACCTCGGTCAGGTGAGATTTGATCTTGTATTTATTTAAGTCTTCTTTAAAGAAGTTTCCATAAAAGTCTTTTCCTACTTTTCCCAGAAAGCCGGTTTCGATTCCCAGACGGGATAATCCTACGATTGTATTCGATGCCGAACCGCCTGATATAATATTCTTTTTTAATTTATTTATTTCACCCGATAATATTTCAAACTTCTTGTCATCTATAAGCTGCATGCTACCTTTCGGTAGTTCAAGGAGTTCTAACATCTTATCGTCTTCTATAATTGCCAAAACATCCACTAAGGCATTGCCCATTCCTAATACTTTTGCCATTCTTCTTCGTTTTTTTTTGCAAAGATATTGCATAATTCAGAAATAAGGTCTATTTTTGCGTCACTTTTGAGAGAAACAAACACTCTTCCTTAGCTCAGTCGGTTAGAGCATCTGACTGTTAATCAGAGGGTCCTTGGTTCAAGTCCAAGAGGAAGAGCAAAATAAACAAGATTTCTTTCAAAAGTACATTCTTCCTTAGCTCAGTCGGTTAGAGCATCTGACTGTTAATCAGAGGGTCCTTGGTTCAAGTCCAAGAGGAAGAGCAAAAAGAGTTACATGAAAATGTAACTCTTTTGTTTTTTATATAGATACCTCAAATGATTAATCTTTCAATAGCAGAAGAGACTGAAGATTTAAAGAGAATCTGACTCCTGCCGTTTTGTAATCGAAGTTGTTGAAAGAAGAAAATACGCCCATCCCAAACATTCTTGTAATATTTATTGAATAGCCGATCTCTGAATAAAATTTTATGTCGGGAGTATACAATGTCTTAAAGTGCAATCCTTCAAAAAATGGTTTTCCTTGTAGAAACGAAAGGCGTTTGAGTAAAAAATATTGACTGGCATAATTGAATGAGAGTGTAACCCAGTAATGGTTTGCCTGCAATTCATAATTATCGAGCAAAAGAAATGAGTCGAACAGTGAGCCCAAGTTGAAAACAAGGTCGGGCGCACCATAAAACTGGTAATCGGCAAAGTGCAAGTTTTTTCTAGCACCGACAAAAGCTCCTGCTTCAAACTTATAATCTAGTTTATCGAAATAATTCAATCGGATATTTTGTACAGCTCCGCCTTTTATTTTTCGATATTGTGAATTGTTCGTTTGCCAAGAAGAGAAGCCTTCTTCATACTGAAGATGAAAAACAAGGGGCGATTCATTATTCTGGATTGTATAGTTTGCAAACGGAACATAAGAGAGTCCCACAGAATAATATGTTCTGTCGAAACGCTTATCGGGATTTATATTCGGTGTGATATTGTCCCTTTCTATAATCGTAAAATCTGTATTGTTATTTAATCCTGCCCGTCTTTCAACTCCAAGCCCGACTGTTAGCTTTAGCTTCTTTGTCAGATCTATATCATTATTTACTGAGACATAATCTTTCTGATAGAAAGAATTGTAGTTTTTACCTAGAAACAAAGAGCTGAAATAGTTATTATATCGCGTTATGCTTAAGCTATTGAAATCGGCAGTATGGGAGCCGATGGAGAACTTTAGCTTTCCTGCTCTTTCGGGCAAGTAGTTATACGTAAAGTCGCTTCCCCCTATAAGCCGATGTCTTGCTGTCGTATAGTATATGTAAGGGCTGATTTCGAGTTGTTGATCTTTGTCTATTTGCGATTTGAGATAAAAACGATTTCCGAGCCAGAAACCATCCACATAGTTGTAATCTCTGAATATCATTTTCACACCACCATATCTCAACGACCACTTGCTAGAGTCATTTCCTAAAAAATAATCTCCCAGCAACGCCTTTCCATACCAAGGCTTAGATGCTATTCTTTCTTTTAACCTAAAGTGATCGAGAATCTCCAATCGTTCTGTATTTACAGGAAACATTCTTATACTGTCCCAAAATGTGGAATCTTGGGTATAAGCATCTTTGTTAAATGTTATTTTGTCATTGATTTTTGGTCGTTCATCTCCTCTGCTTATAACACCTATTGCTTCTCCGCCATTATCTATCTTCTTATATTTTAGAGATGTCAGATATGTAACGTTTCCCTTATTTCCTAAGATATTGATGCTTATATCAGTTTGATATGTTATCGGAAGGTTAGGGTGCCCATCAATTGTCTGATATGTGATTTGATTAACAGTTTCCAGACCTTGGAATTTTCTATACAACTTAGCACAGGTTATATTACCGTCATCTGTAATGTACAAGTCTCCGTTCAGTAATTTGTAATCATCATATCGTGGAACAACCTCTATCTTGTTGATGACTTTGCCATCTTCCAAGTAATAGCCTTTATATTTGAATTTATAATAAGAAGATACTCTTCTCCCTAAAGGAGAAATACTGCCATTGAACCAATCGGAGAATAGAGATTCACTGAGAAGCCCTATAGCTCCTCTTGTATTCATAGCATCAGCAATATTTCCGGTATATCCGTTTACTTGAATTTTGTAGTTATTGGGTGCTGTATATTTTACTGCGCAATTGATTTCCTGATGTATGATCTTATTCTCGAGATCGGAGACATTTCCATTCTCTATTTTCTTTACGACTGTATTTGTGAGCTCTGTTATTCTGGTTAATGTTAAGTTACCTTTGATATAGGCATCAGCGTCGTACGATGTATAAGATGCCGCTTTTCTTGTTACTTTGTTTAGTATATCGTTTCCTGTCAGTTCTATTTTCCTATCGGTATTTTGATATTCATAGAATGGATATGCTATGAGTGTAATCTCGACTTCACACGCTTTATCCTTTTGAATAGAAACAGACTGTTTCTGCGTTTTATATCCTATCTGTTTATAAACAAACGTGTAGTCTCCCGGTGGAAGATTGAGCTGGAATAATCCCTCATTGTTGGTCACCAACCCCTTTTTTTCTTCTTCTATATAGATAGAAGTATATGGTACACCGACTCCTGAGGAATTTTTGACAAAACCTTTAAGGTATTGGGAAAAGACCTCACATGGGTATAAAAATAACACAAAAACAACTAAAGCAAGGGTAAGCTTCATCCTTTGATTTCCATAATAAACTATCACGCTTCAAAATTAATATTATTGTAGAATCAAAGAACTTTGCTTATTGTCAATCTTATTCAACAAGAGAAATTATAACATTTTATCACATTTTTGTGACAATAAGAGATGAATACGACTTACTTTAAAGCTAGTAGTATTGCTTTAAGATGTAGTTTGGTGTTTATTATAAATCAGTGTAGTTAGGGATATCCGATAGGTAATTGAATGACTGCTTATTATAGTCTATTATGCAGCAATAATGATTCAGACCATTGGACACGATCAGATATTTAACTTTCAATACAATGTTATACCTTACAATCTGATCAAAGACTTGTTGTGTGATATCTACATCCGGTGCCTTATATTCTATAATCATCAGGGGTGATAAATCACGATTATACACTACCGAATCGCAGCGTTTTTTCAGCTTGTTGAGGTCAATCTGAATTTCGTTCGCAATTAGGGCTGCGGGATAGCCTTTTTCTCTTAACAAAAAGTTCACAAAGTGTTGCCTGACCCACTCTTCAGGTGTCAATGCTACAAACTTACGCCGTAAAGGATCTAAGATAGAGAGTTTTCCACCTATCTTTTTTACATTTATATCGAAGGACGGTAAATTTAACTCTAACATTTGCTACCTTTGTTAAATCCGCATATCAAATAATAAGGGATAGTGCTTGTTTATTAGACGAACAAAAGTAGAATTTATATGAAAACAAAACAAGAAATTGTAGCAAATTGGCTACCACGCTATACGAAAAGACCACTCGAGCAATTTACAAAATATATATTATTAACCAACTTTGCCAAATACGTAGAAGTTTTTGCTCATCACTTTAATGTCCCTATTTTAGGATTGGATGGCAATATGCCAAATGCCTCGGCAGAAGGAATTACAATTATAAATTTTGGTATGGGTAGCGCCAATGCTGCTACTATAATGGATCTGTTGAGTGCCGTAGAGCCCGAAGCTGTACTTTTCCTTGGAAAGTGTGGAGGACTGAAAAAGCATAATAATTTAGGGGATTATATATTACCGATAGCAGCTATCAGAGGAGAAGGAACATCGAATGATTATCTTCCACCTGAAGTGCCGTCTCTACCTGCTTTCAGCCTTTTAAGATCGGTGTCCTCTACGATACGTAACCATAATAAGGATTACTGGACAGGGACGGTATATACTACAAACCGCCGAGTATGGGAGCACGATGATAAGTTTAAGGAGTATCTTCTTCAGATACGAACTATGGCTGTAGATATGGAAACCGCAACACTGTTTACTTGCGGCTTTGCAAATCAGATACCCACAGGGGCATTACTCTTGGTGTCGGATCAGCCAATGATTTCTGATGGTGTAAAAACCGAAAAAAGTGATAACATTGTCACACAGAATTTTGTAGAAGAGCATGTCATAGTGGGTATCGAATCGCTAATGACTTTAATTAATAACGGAGAAACAGTAAAACACCTACGCTTCGAAACATGGTAACATTTGAGCAGATAGTTACAGAGATTAAAGCACGAAAGTACAGACCTGTATATCTTTTTATGGGTGATGAACCTTATTATATAGATGAGCTTACGAATATGTTGACTGAAACCGTTTTGCCTGAAGAGGAACGCGATTTTAATCAGAGTATACTGTATGGGATGGAAACGAATGTTACAGCCGTGATAACAATGGCTCGCAGTTACCCGATGATGTCGGATCATCAACTCATTGTAATCAAGGAAGCTCAAAACCTAAGTAAAATAGAGGAACTCGAAGTATACGTAAAGAACCCGCTAAAATCTACTATACTTGTTCTCAATTATAAAGGGGGCTCTCTCGATAAAAGGAAGAAGCTATATGCCGAGATTGACAAAATGGGAGCTATTTTTGAGTCGAAGAAAATACCGGAGTATAAGATTCCGGCATTTATTACTTCCTATATATTGTCAAAAGGCTTGAGTATCGATCAGAAATCTGCACAGATGCTATCCGACTATTTGGGGAATGATCTGAGTAAGCTTACAAATGAGATTGCAAAACTGTTAATAGCTATACCGCCCGGGCAGATGCGTATTACGGCAGACCTTATTGAAGAAAATATAGGTATCAGTAAAGATTTTAATAATTTTGAATTGCTAAATGCAATTATAAATAAAAATATATTTAAGGTAAATCAGATTGCTGACTATTTCGAAAAGAATCCGAAGAACAATCCGATGATTATGACCATGTCGGTACTCTTCAACTTTTTCAGCAACCTGATGATTTGCTATTGGGCAAAAAATAAAACAGAGCAAGGTCTTGCAACCGAACTTGGACTTAGAAACCCCTATCAGGCTAAAGACTACGTTATTGCCTTGAAGAATTATAATGCGTTTAAGTGCATGGAAATTATCGGTCTCTTACGTATATACGATGCCAAATCAAAAGGCGTTGATAACAACTCTGCCCCTGACGGGGAATTACTGAAAGAATTACTATATAAAATAACTCACTGAATTTGTACATTATGGGAAAGAGAATAATAACATCATTGCTTATTTCGCTATTTGTCTCTATTTCATTGTTTGCTGATGAATATATTGACAAGCAGACGTACGTGTATTCTGTAAAAGATGGTAGCTCGTTGAAACTGGATAGATACTATCTTAAAGATGATGAAGCAGTAGCTGTAAAGGTTACCCCTTGTATTGTTTTTATGTTCGGAGGTGGTTTTGCAGCCGGCGAACGTGACGGCGAACAGTATGTGGACTATTTTCATAAGTTGGTAGAAAAAGGATATCAAGTTGTATCTATCGACTATCGCTTAGGAATGAAAAATATTGGTGATGGCTCGCAGATCGACCCAATGCGTTTTGCTGCATTATTGACCAACAGTATAACAATGGCTGTAGAAGATCTTTTTGATGCAACCACCTTTGTATATAATCATGCTGATGATTGGAATCTCGAAAAAGATGAAATTATTACGAATGGTTCGAGTGCCGGAGCTGTTGCCGTTCTGCACGGAGAATATGCAATATGCAATAAGAGCAAGCTTGCAGAGAAGCTTCCTCAAGGGTTTAATTATGCCGGAACAATTGCTTTTGCCGGAGCTATCTTTAGTACAAGCGGAGATTTGAAATGGCAAACAGAACCATCGCCTATACAGATGTTTCACGGAGATGCCGACCGGAATGTTCCATTTGATAAAACAGAAATGCTTCAGGTTGGGCTGTATGGTTCGAAACATATTGCAAAACAGCTTCAAGAATTGAATACTCCATATTATTTCTACAAAGTAGAAAATGCTGCACATGAAATAGCCGAACGTCCGATGAAAGAGAACATAAATGAAATATGCTCATTTATTGATAAGCTGATCATAGGCAAAGACAACTTGATGATAAACACAGGAGAGGTAGAAATAGGTAAGCCCGAATTGAAAAAAGACTTCGACTTAATGGATTATATAAAAGCTAACTTTGGAGGATAGTCTTTTACACATTATTCCGTTTTATTTTATACAAACTCGTCGGGAAGATTTACTAAATACAGTTTCTTCCCGGCTCGGGTAATTGCCGTGTAGAGCCAGCGATAAAAGTTTATCCCTAAATGTTCCTCCGAAATATAGCCTAAGTCAAGAAAAACGGTACTCCATTCACCCCCCTGTGCCTTGTGGCAGGTGACAGCATAGGCAAATTTTACTTGTACAGCATTATAGAAAGGGTCGGTTTTCAGCTTTTTCATTTTCCCGGCCTTTGTAGATATATCAGAGTAATCTTCTAATATATTTAGGAATAATTCTTCTGCACGCTCACGAGGTAATCCCGAAACATCAGAGTAAAGCGTATCCATAAGTATCTTGATTTCGAACTCTATATCATAATCGAGGCTCCTAACCAAGACATCACAAAAGCGGAATCCATACAATTCTTGTTCACGGCGAACACGAAGCACTTCTACTATTTCACCATTCGCTAAGAAATCTATTCCTTCTATGTTTTCTGTCCAATAATAATTATTTTTAGTGATCATCAGCATATCTCCCGCCGATAATTCCTCCTCTCTGTATAGAATCCTGTTGCGCACCCCCTGATTGTAGATGTTACATCGCTTATTGGAGCGGGAAACAATCATCGTATTGTCTAGCCCTTCTCTATCATAAGATGCGGAAATCTCATCGATAAGGTCTTCTCCGTTGATGCGTACAATATCGTTAAAATTATCGAGAAGGAGTTTGGGATATGCTCCGGTTTCTCCTTTGCTCAACAGATTACGTATATTGGTGGCATTATAAAGGATGCCCGAACTTTCAGCTTGCCGCACTATCTGTGAGAGCATAGCCTCATAAATATCGAGTCCGTAGCCTTCGAGTACTGCCGTTTGTAGGGCAGGGCTATCTTCTTCCATAACAGGTGGCAACTGTGCCGAATCGCCAATAAGCAATAAGCGACAGTTTTCGCTAGAATAGACATAATGAATGAGATCATCGAGCAGATGCCCTGTACCAAAGAAGGATGCATCCATTCCACTATTACTGATCATAGAAGCTTCATCTACAATAAAAAGTGTGTCTTTATGCAGATTATCCATCAGTCCAAAGCTTCCGAAGTCTCCTGCATACTTCTGTTGTCGGTATATTTTCTTGTGAATGGTAAAAGCCGGATGGCTGGCATAGGATGAAAACACTTTCGCTGCTCGTCCTGTAGGCGCTAGTAATACTGTTTTTTGCTTAAACTCGGTCATCGTTTTTACTAAGGCTCCGAGCAAAGAAGACTTTCCTGTTCCGGCATATCCCCGCAACAAAAACAGAGTCTCTTCTTTTTGTAAAAATAAGAAGTTTACGATCCTCTCCAAAGCTTCATTTTGTTGGCTTGTTGGTTCGAATGGGAAATTCTCTATTATTTTACTGCGGAAGAAATCATTGATCATAGCGGAAAGAAATGGTGAATTGAAGGTCAAAAATAGCAGATAAAAATATCTTTTTCTAACTTTGTGTATAGAAATACCAAAATATGTTTTTACCGGAAAGTATAGACCTCGGACAATCAGATAGATATGTGTTATCGATACGGATAACGCCCTATAGCTTTATGTTCTCTATTTCAGATCCTGAGACAAAAGAGAACTATTGTCTGCGTGAAACATCTTTTTCGATGAGCGATAACCTTCTGGCAAATATTCAACGAATCATTTTTGATTTTAATTTTCTTACGCAGGAGTTTAAGCAGACCAATGTTGTTTTTGTTTCATCAAGCTATGATCTGATTCCTGCCCGATATTTTGATCTTAAAGAGAAAGAGCATTTGTATAATTTTACACATGTTGAGAAAGCAAGCCATCTATCTACGGGTTTTATCAAAAACCAGGATGTGACTACATTGTTTAATTTGAATAAAGATATTTTTGACTTTCTATCCAGAAGCCTTTGGGCTCCGCACTTTTTTCATCATACCAATTTGCTTATCAATTACTTTGAAGATAAAAATAAGCTTACAGGGAATGCTTCGAGAATGTATTTAAACTTTCACGATAATTTCCTCGATATTATTTGTTTTACCGGGCCAAAATTGGTTCATAGCTTAACGCATACGAATGAACAAATAACAAACCAGCTATATTATATTCTTAAACTTTGGGAGCAATGCAGGTTCAGCCAACTGGATGATTATCTTTTTATAGTCGGGAATCCCGATCTGCAATTGGTGAAACTTCTGCAACAATATATAAAAAACATTGAGCAACAGAATATTCCGAGTGAGATTTTCTTGTGGAATGAAGATGCTCAAAAAGCTCCATTAGACTTACTAACATTATCATTATGAGAATTATCAGTGGGAAATATAAAGGGCGTAGATTTGATCCTCCTAAAAGTTTCAAGGCACGTCCTACAACAGATTTTGCAAAAGAAAATATATTTAACGTCCTGAACAACTCTATAGACTGGGAAGAAACTACAGCATTAGACCTTTTTGGAGGTACAGGTAGTATTAGTTTCGAATTGGTTTCGCGAGGGTGTCCACGTGTTGTATGTGTAGAGAAAAACTTTGCTCATGCTTCATTCATCGAAAAAACAAAAGCAGAATTACAAATACAATCGGAGCTAATGCTCTCCAAGATGGATGTATTCAGTTATTTGGTGCATTGTAAAGAGCAGTTTGATTTTATTTTTGCCGACCCTCCTTATGATTTAAAGCATTTTGAAGATGTGCCTAAGCTTGTATTCGAAAAAGAATTGATAAAGCCGGGGGGAATATTTATTCTTGAACATTCTAAGGATTATAATTTCTCTAATTATCCGTTATTCGAAGATCAACGAGTATATGGAAGTGTGAATTTTACCGTATTTAGGAATGGTTCTATATAAAAAAGAAAAGGTTGTCATCTCGACAACCAATCTTCATTGT
>NZ_DLIY01000021.1:0-15815 GCF_002483985.1 Dysgonomonas sp. UBA7630 | reverse complement strand
CCTATTTTAGGACGGGACATCATAATCCTCATTCACCGGAGGATCTATTCCCAATTGCTTATACAGCTTGTTTTTGTCTAAATTTCTTTTTGTCAGAGTTTCCTTATAAAAAAAGACTTGTGAGGCAAGATCTGAATTGCTTTTTTGGGGTAAGAGATCGTAGGCTATATCGATCCATGCTAATGCGTTTTCTATATCATCGAGGTTCTCATTGGCCAGAGCTATATTCGATGCAAGTCGTATTTTTTTGTTTGTATTCTTCTCCTTGTCATACAATTCACTCCAAATGTTAGCTGCTTCTTGCCATTTTCCGGCTAAAACCATGTCGGTCGCTTCTCTCATCCCTTTCGAACTATCCGAATAATACCAACGGGTATCTGTTTTCCACGAAGGAACAATAGCAGATGTCATTGCGTCCGCAGCCTTCATCGTTATCTCGGTTACCAGATCGTTGATTTCCGGAATATTGTTTTTCATATTATTCCAAGAAACAGCCGATTCTCTGAAAAGGCTATCTACATGGGCTATGGGAGGAGCCAGTAAGCTGCCATCCAGACTGTAGGCTTTGAGCAATACCCCGATTTGTGAACTCAAGATGCTGTAATTATTAAAGTATTCTACATTCACCGACTCTAATGATGCCGATGCAATGAATAAATCAAGTGAAAGTAAAATATCCGCATTTTGTTCTTTACATATCGTTTGTATTTTTCTTGCCGATAATGGTCTGACTTCATTTGCTGCACCNNCCATTGGTTGGGTATGGATAGATTTCTACTTTCGAGAAATAATTTTCTTCACTCAGATATTGCCGCAAAGAGCTCGTGAATATGGCTTTCGCTGTATCTGTGGGCATTACAGAAGAATCTTTAAGAGCCTCTCCGTTAGCCTCAACATCTTCGCTCGATTGTGATGCACTGTTATTAACTATTACAATGTTTTTCTGTTGAGGATTTTCGAAAGAAATTAGTGCAGGTTCACGTACTTCGATTGAAACAAGGTTCGTCACCGTGCAAGAGGAAATAAGAATAATACAAAAAAAGATGAATATATATTTTGTCATAGCGGTCTAAGTTATGAACTAGTGATACAAAAATAAGAGTTATATTTGTAAATACGATTGAAAATATTACCAAATAATGGATGTGTCTGTCAACAAGGTCTTTGAATTGGCAAGTGATATTGTCAAACATACATCTCAGTCGGTTTTCCTCACAGGAAAGGCCGGAACGGGAAAGACCACCTTTTTGCATCATATACGTAAAACAATAGATAAGAATGTGATCGTTGCAGCTCCAACAGGCGTTGCGGCCATCAATGCGGGAGGTGTGACTTTGCATTCATTGCTACAACTTCCGTTCGAGCCATTTATCCCGAACTTCGAAGGGAAAAAGAAGCTTGACTATCACTTCAAGCTTCGCAAATCGAAAATAGAGATGTTGCGAGAACTCGATTTGTTGATTATCGACGAAGTAAGTATGCTTCGTGCCGATATGTTAGATGCTATTGACTACATGCTTCGTAGGTACCGTAACAATCAGGAGCCATTCGGAGGGGTTCAGATACTTTTTATCGGGGATATGTTTCAGCTTCCTCCTGTGGTACAAACCGCAGAATGGGAACAATTGAAGCATTACTATCCATCACCTTTCTTCTTTCACGCGCAGGTACTGGATAATTATCCACTGCTCTATATAGAGTTAAAAAAGATATACCGGCAGCAAGACCAGCGATTTATAAATATACTCAATCGGGTGAGGAATAATTGTACCTCTTCGCAAGATCTACAGGTATTAAACCAAAAATATAATCCTGCTTTCAGACCTGCTAAAGGCGATAGCTATGTTACGCTATGCACTCATAACTATAAAACTGACCGCATTAACAATGAAGAGCTGGGACAGCTACCGGGCAAAGGTTATGTCTTTAAAGGAGAGATAAAAGGAGATTTTTCTGAAAATTCTTTACCCACCGAATGTGAACTTCTTCTGAAAGAAGGAGCTCAGGTTATGTTTGTGAAAAACGATGTGGGCGAAAATCGTCGCTATTATAACGGCAAGCTGGCTACAGTGGTGCAATTGAAAGAAGATTATATCCTTGTAAGATTCGAAAATGGAGACGAAATGGAACTAGAGCCCGACTCGTGGGTAAATGTCCGTTATTCGTTGAATGAAGAGTCGGGCGAAATAGAGGAAGAGGAACTTGGTTCATTTACACAATATCCTATACGTTTGGCTTGGGCTATAACCATTCATAAAAGTCAGGGGTTGACTTTCGATAGGGTAATAATTGATGCCGGACAGGCTTTTGCAGCCGGACAGGTATATGTGGCACTTAGCCGTTGTACGTCGTTGGATGGCATTGTACTATATTCTCCTATAACCCAGCAGAGCATAAGTACCGATCCGTATGCTATAGAATTTGCAAAAAAGGAGCAGGATATAGTCTATCTGGATGGAATACTACAACAAGAGAAACCTCGTTACTGTGCGAAGCAATTAGTCAGATATTTTGATTGGACGCCTTTTATTCGAAGCCTTCATTCTTTGAATGAGCTGGCCGCTGAAAAGAAGATTCCCGAAAAAGAAGAGGTGCAGTCTATGATTGCTCAAATGTGTAGTAAAGCGATTGAACAGCAAGAGATAGCACAGAGCTTTATAAAAGAGCTGAATTATATATTATCTGCTCCCAATCCTGATCTGACAAGATTGAAAGATAGAGTGCAGAAAGCAGCTGTATATTTCCATAAAGATGTTTCTGAATGTATTATTTCCCCATTGATGCTGCATTTGGAGAGATTCAAAACGAAGTCGAAAGTAAAGGCATACTTAAATAAAGCCAACGAGGTATACAATACATTGCTCAAGCTGTTATCACGGATAGAGCATATCAACTATGGGAATATCAACCTAACTGAGGAGTTAATCTTCTCGAAGGTAGAAGTTCCTTACGAAAATGTTGCTTCACCTGAAAAAGTCAAGTCTCAAAAAGGGGATAGCCACCGACTCACGTTATCTCTCTTTACCGAAGGAAAATCGGTGAAAGAGATTGCCGCAGAGAGAAATCTGTCGCCCACTACCATAGAGGGGCATCTTGTGAGCTTTATCCTTACCGGAGAGCTGGATATTTTAGAGTTAGTTCCCGATAACAAAGTGCAATATATGCTTCCTGTAATCAAAAAGATGGGTGTAAAATCCTCTCTGTCGGAAATCAAGGAGAAATTACCCAAAGAATGCTCATACCTCGATATAAAAGCCGTAATTAATTACATTAAATATCTTGATGGGAAATAAGACCTATAGAATAGTGTATATGGCAATGATGTGGCATAGACTTCCCATCAGAACGAATACATGAAAGACAGTGTGCATATATTTTTTCTTTGTCCACGAATAAAACAATGCTCCTATCACATAGGATACACCTCCCGCAATGAGCCAATATAACGCATCGATTTGACCTGTCTGAGATAGCACATCGTAAAGAGGCTTAAATGCAACGAGGATAGCACCACCCATCAGTACAAAGCAGACTGTTTCCAAGTTGCTATGTTTTTTTAAGTTGGTAAAGCTCATGATCAGCCCGGTAATAGCGGCAACACAGATGAAGGCAAAAAGGCTCCAGCCCCATGCGCTTTCATTGCGAAGCACGATTAGTGTAAAAGGAACATAGGTACCCGCTATATGCAAATAGATAGCGCTATGATCGAATTTACGAAGCAGACTTTTTCGTCTTTCGTGTGTGCATCCGTGATAGCAAGTGGATGTGATGTAAGATGCCAGCATCCCGAACAAATAACCGATAACACTACCGATAGCCCAATTGTTCCCACTGTTGATGGCGGCGGAGAGTAGTACGAAACCCGCTGCAATACCCATTAGTATGCCTAATCCGTGAGATACGGTATTTGCGATTTCTTCTCCACGTGTATAATATTTAGCTGTACTCATTTTTATAATTTCTTTCTCCAAATTGAAGGTTTGGAAATTTTGTGCAAGATAAGGATTTGTTTCCAAATCACTAGAAGTAGTGATTGAAGGATATTATAAAAATATGTTTCTTTGCATTTTTTATAAATAGAATCTATGAAATTATATAACTCTACTAAAAAATTATTCCTTACCGTATCTTTATTATTCTCTTTCTTATTTATGCTGGGCAAAGGTGAAATGCCCAAAGATACGTTATATACAGAATTGAAGTATGATATTGTTGTTCTCTCATCTACAAAAGAGACAAATAGTTTAAAATCGCTTCCGGCGGCAGTGTCCGTTTTCTCGCCTAAGAATCTCGACGGCTTGCAAGTGCATTCTATCAAAGACCTGAGTGCGATAGTACCGAATTATTTTGCTGCTGACTATGGTTCTAAAATGACAGCCCCGCTTTATATAAGAGGTGTCGGCGCACGTTCGGGTGAGCAAACAGTAAGTATGTATGTGGATAATATTCCTTATTTCAATACAACTTCGTTTGACTCCGAATTGTTTGATATTCAGCGTGTAGAAGTGCTAAGGGGAACACAAGGTACATTGTATGGTCGTAATGCAATGGGCGGAATTATCAATGTTTATACTTACTCACCACTAACTTACGAAGGAACGACAATAAAAATAGGGGGTGGTAATCACGGTCAGCTCTCGGGAAACGCTTCACATTATCAGCGGATAAATAGTAAGATGGGATTTTCTGTAGGAGGTTACTACAAACAAGATGATGGTTATTTTAAGAATCTATTTACCGGCAAAAAGGTTGATGATATGAAAAATGCCGGAGGACGTGCCAAGTTTGTTTGGGATATCAGTCCACGTCTGTCTGCTACCTATTCTGTAAGTTTCGACTATGTAGATCAGGGAGCATTTCCGTATGCCAATATAGAGACAGAAGAGGTTGATTACAACTCTGACAGCTATTACAAAAGAAAACTATTGACAAACGGGTTAGCGCTTCGCTATACGGGTCAGGGCTATGAGATTAACTCTACAATGGGTTATCAGTACCTGAACGATGATATGAACATGGACCAGGATTATACAAGATTGTCGATGTTTCAAATAAATCAGAAGCAAAGGCAAAATTCACTGAGTCAGGAGATCACAATAAAATCTACTAAGCCTTCTGATTATCAATGGTCGTTTGGCGGATATGGGTTTTATGACTACTTGCATACCACTCCTCCTGTATATATGATGTCGGATGGAATTCAGAAGTATTTGCAGGCGCCATTAACGGCTGTTGGGGCTCCAATTATTTTTACGGATGATCAGATAGACCTCAATGGACAATATAAACGTCCGACTTATGGTTTAGCTGCTTTTCATCAGTCAACATTCAATAATTTGTTCAAAGCAAAGGGACTGTCGCTTACTTTAGGTCTGCGTATCGACTATGAAAAAACAAAGCTGGACTACAATGCCGAAACTGTAGCTAATTTTGATGTGAAGATACCTAACTCACCAATGCCTCCAATGTCTTTTGCAGCGGATACAGCCATTGTAGGTGCTAATTCTAAAGATTTTTTGGAGTTTCTGCCTAAAGCCGTATTAAAATATCAGATAAATGAAAACTCATTTGTATATGGTTCAGCGTCGCGTGGCTACAAAGCAGGAGGACATAATATTCAGATATTTGCCGATCTTCTGCAAGAAGCCCTCGAAGCTAAAATGATGGGTATGCTACCACCGAGTATGGGTGGCGGTCATTCTGCATCTGCCGGTACACCAGTTAATAATCGTATCTCTTATAATCCTGAATATAGCTGGAGCTATGAACTTGGCGGACAAGTTGATATTATAGAAAATTCGTTGCAGGCAAACTTTGCCGTATATTATATGGATATACGTGATGTACAGATTACCCAGTTTGTAAATAATCGGGGTGGACGTATGGTAAGTAACGCCGGTAAAGCAGAAAGTAAAGGTTTTGAAATCGGCTTGAAGGCCCGCCCATGTAAAGGTTTTTATCTTTATGCGAATTATGGCTTGGCTGATGCTACATTCAAAGATAATAAAGTAAGGAATAGTACGGGAGACGTTGTAAAAGACTATACAGGCAATCATATTCCGTTTGCTCCCGGTTCTACATTCAGCATCGGCGGTAGTATTTCGTATGATTTTAAACGGAATACATTGTTGGATAGAATAACATTCGATACCAATTTTGCCGGAATCGGAAAAACCTATTGGGCTGAAGATAATGTGATGTCGCAAGGATTTTACGGAACACTTAATGCTAACCTTGTTTTAGAAAAAAATATATTCTCATTAGAATTCTGGGGTAAAAATATTCTCGATCGCGATTACAATACATTTTTGTTTGGGTCAGACAGTAAATATTTTGCTCAGAAAGGAAAACCTATGCGTTGGGGTGCATCTTTGATAATAAAGTTGTAATTTTGTAGCTTCATTTCGACAGCTATTTAATTATGAATTATAAAAAGGTCAAGCTAAAGCCTAAAAAAGAAGAATCGCTTAAGCGTTTTCATCCTTGGATATTCTCGGGAGCAGTACAGTCTAAAGATGAAAGTCTTACAGAAGGAGAAGTCGTTAACGTATATACCGTGAACGATGAATTTATTGCTGTCGGTCATTATCAGATTGGGAGTATAGAGGTTCGGGTATTATCTTTTGAAGAAGAAGATATTGATCTTGATTTCTGGAAAAAGCGTTTGTCTTCGGCATTGGAGTTGAGGAAATCGATAGGCTTATTATCTGATAATAATAATTCATATCGCCTTGTACATGGAGAAGGCGATCTTCTCCCCGGTCTTATCGTAGATGTTTATGCCGAAACGGCTGTTATTCAGTCTCATTCGGTAGGAATGCACGAGTCACGTCTGATGATCTGTGATGCATTGAAGGCCGTGTTAGGAGATAATCTGAAAAATGTATATTACAAATCGGAAACCACCTTGCCATACAAAGCCAATCTGGGAGCAGAAAATGAGTATCTGTACAAAGGTGATTCTGTCAACGAAATAGCACTTGAGAATGGTTTGAAGTTTTATCCTGACTGGGTAAAAGGGCAGAAGACCGGTTTCTTTGTAGATCAGCGAGATAATAGAGCATTGCTCGAAAAGTATTCAAAAGGTCGGTCTGTACTAAATATGTTTTGTTATACAGGAGGGTTCTCTTTCTATGCTTTGCGTGGTGGTGCAAATCTGGTTCACTCTGTGGATAGCTCATCTAAGGCAATTATGTTGACGAATAGGAATGTAGGGTTGAATTTTCCCGATGATAAACGACATGAGGCTTTTGCCGAAGATGCATTCAAGTTTTTGGGCGGTATCAATAAAGGAGACTATGATTTGATCATCCTTGATCCTCCCGCTTTTGCAAAACATAGAGGGGCTATAAAAAATGCATTACAAGGTTACAAGCGTTTAAATGCTGCTGCATTCGAAAAAGTAGCACCCGGAGGTGTTGTATTTACTTTTTCTTGCTCGCAGGTTATCAGTAAAGACGCTTTCCGTTTGGCTGTATTCAGTGCTGCTGCTTTGTCGGGTAGGAGTGTGAGAATATTACACCAGTTAAGTCAGCCCGCCGATCATCCGATCAATATCTATCATCCTGAAGGCGAATACCTGAAAGGATTGGTATTATATGTAGAGTGATTGGTTTTAGCCGGTTCATTATTCTGGCTTCAAATTATCTTATATAGAGAGAAGTAGGCTGAAAAGAAGAAGCGAAAAAGTAACAATTCGAAATAGATTAAGAAGTGTCACTTTTGTCACCTTTTAATGTTTAATGTTTTGATTGTTATGCGTTTGTGAATATCTTGTTTTGTCACTTTTTGTCACTTGATTGATAGAAATAAAGAGTTATCTACATAAAATGTTAAATAACGAATTTAACGATATAATAAAGAAGAAATTTTCGGGAGAAATATTTGATACTATTTCACGTGTGGCAGATGAGATGAATCTTGAATGTTACGCTATAGGTGGTTATGTACGTGATATATTTCTACGCCGTGTATCCAAAGATATAGATATTGTTACTATTGGTAAAGGTATCGAGCTGGCAGAGGCTGTGACTAAGGCTCTGGGGCGGAAAGCAAAACTTTCGGTTTTTAAGAACTTTGGTACAGCACAGATTAAGTACAAAGATACGGAGATAGAGTTTGTTGGAGCTCGCAAGGAGTCTTATAATAGAGACTCGCGCAAACCGATTGTAGAGGATGGTACGCTCGAAGACGATCAAAATCGTAGAGATTTTACAATAAATGCGTTAGCGATTTGTCTTAATAAAGATCGTTTTGGAGAATTGCTAGACCCTTTCGGTGGGCTCAAAGATATGGATAGTTTGACTATTCGTACTCCGCTCGATCCTGATATTACATTCAGCGACGACCCTTTGAGAATGCTCAGGGCAATACGTTTTTCTTCACAACTAGGTTTTGATATAGAACCTAAAACCTTTGATGCAATCAGCCGAAATAAGGATCGTATAGAGATTATATCAAGAGAGCGCATAATCGATGAGGTGAACAAAATAGTACTTTCGCCTAAACCTTCGATTGGTTTTCTTCAACTCGATCAGACCGGATTGCTTTCTATTATCTTTCCTGAATTAGTAGCTTTGAAAGGTGCTGAAACAAAAGAAGGGGTAGGACATAAGGATAATTTTTATCATACTTTGGTCGTCTTAGATAATATATCAAAGAAAACAGACAATCTCTGGCTCCGATGGTCGGCTATACTTCATGATATTGCCAAGCCTGCAACCAAACGCTGGGATAATAAATTCGGTTGGACTTTTCACAATCATAATTTCATAGGCGAGAAGATGATTCCCGGAATCTTTAGACGGATGAAGCTCCCATTGAATGAAAAGATGAAGTATGTGCAAAAAATGGTTACTTTGCATATGCGTCCTCAGGTATTGGTAGACGAGGAAATTTCTGATTCAGCCATTCGCCGTTTGCTTTTTGAAGCAGGTGACGATATTGATGATCTGATGACATTGTGTGAAGCCGATATTACATCAAAGAATCCCGATAAGGTTCGTCGTTACCTTCGTAATTTTGAGATTGTACGTCAGAAACTAAGAGATATAGAAGAGAAAGATCAGGTGAGGAATTTTCAACCGCCGATCAAGGGTGAGGAAATAATGGAAATGTTCGGTCTTGGGCCCGGAGTGGAAGTGGGACGGCTTAAGTCATCCATCAAAGATGCTATCTTAGATGGGGTGATTCCCAATGAATATGACGCTGCTTACAATTATTTGATAGAGAAAGCGAAAAAAATAGGACTGACACCAATAAAATAATAATATGAAAAAGAATTTATTTGCGTTCGTTGTGTTTTTTATTTGCTGTGTGAGTGTGCAAGCTCAAAAATCAGCTTTAGTAATGGATCTCGCTTATCGGAATAAATTTAATTATACGAATTGGGGCGTAGGTTTACAGTATAAATATAATTTGCCTGCTAATTTTAGAGCAGCAACCGATTTCGTAGCCTATTTTCCTGAAGAAAGTAGTTTCGGTCTGGATTTCGGAATTAATTTACAGTATCAATTACATGTGTGTAATAACTTGTCTATATATCCTTTTGCTGGAGGTATTATGTCCAATCATTCATTCTCAGGAATTCCGAATAATGTAAATGAAACAGGATTTGGTCTTAGTTTTGGTGCAGGAGTTGAGTATAACGTAAGCAAGAAAGGATTCTTGAATTTCGATTATAGATATAATCTGATAGATAAAAAAAAGAATGCGTGGTATACGGATTATAGTCTCATACGTATAGGCTACGGAGTCCGGTTCTAAAATTATAGATAAAGAAATTATGACAATAAAATCAATTGTAGTTGTGGTTGACGAAGCAAATGCCATCGGTAAAAATAATGACCTGCTTTGCCATTTGCCGAACGATCTGAAGCATTTTAAGGCTATCACAGCGGGTTATCCTGTTATAATGGGGCGTCGAACGTTTGAGTCGTTACCTAAAGGTGCATTGCCCAGCAGAAGGAATATTGTGATAACTAATAATAAGGATTTACAATTCGATCGCTGCGAAATGGTTTCATCTATCGATGAGGCAATAGAGCTTTGTAAAGATGAACAGGAGATCTTTTTTATCGGGGGCGGAACAATATACAAGAAAGCAATTGGTTTTGCAGACAGGCTTTATCTGACCCGTATTCATCATCAGTTTGAAGGAGCGGACACCTTCTTCCCCGAAATAAAACAGGAAGAGTGGGAGGAGCTATCGCGAGAAGATCATGATACAGATGAGAAACATAAATACAGATACAGTTTCATCAATTTAGAGAAAATAAAACGTTAATATACTTGCTTATATTAAATAAACATCCTATTTTTGCAACCCGAATATCTGGAAGATAATTGAAATTATAACAGAAAATAATATATAGCAATGAAAAGAACTTTTCAACCATCAAACAGAAAGAGAAAAAACAAACATGGTTTTCGCTCTAGAATGGCTACTGCAAACGGACGCAGAGTACTTGCTTCACGCAGAGCAAAAGGAAGAGCTAAACTAACTGTCTCTGACGAATACAGCAAATAAGATCTTTTAAAGGCATTTTGCTAAAGATATACAAGGTAAGAATTATTATAATTCTTACTTTTGTTTTTTATATAAGCCTCACTTTCTATGAATTGGTTCGACTTGCTTGTAGTTATATTGATTGGGATAACCCTTGTTAAGGGGTTCTTTTCCGGGCTTGTTATGCAAATAGCATCTTTAGCCGGATTGATATTAGGTGCGGTTTTTGCTGGTCAGTTGTCAGGCTTTATAGCTCCCAAGTTGATAGAGCTAACCGAGGCGTCTCCTCACATTATCGGCCCATTATCTTATATTGTGGCCTTTCTGCTTATTATCGTGGCGTTGTTCTTTGCGGGGAAGCTACTCGAGTCATTTGTGGAAGCCATAAAAATGAGTGCTCTCAACCGACTGTCCGGAGCTTTGTTTTGTTGTGCTAAATGGCTTGTAGTATTCAGTATTGTGATAAACCTTGCTGTTGAATTAGACCAAAACAAGCATCTGATTAAAGAGGATGTGCGTGAAAAATCCTATTCCTATCCTACTGTTATCAATATTGCCAGAGCAGTAATTCCTTACTTGCGATTTGACTGGGTAAAAGACTTGAAAGAAGAGGCTGCTACCCATATTAAAGACAAGGGCATTGCTATTTAGATATACTATTTCTTAGCAACGGTTCCAGATGTTTGATGCTCATGAAATAAGTGATATATAATACCATCCGATAGTCCGATCTTAGGAACGAATATTTCGTTCACTTTACAAATCTTACTAATCGATAAGAATATCTTCAAAGCAGGAACAATAACGTCAGCACGGTAAGTATTAAGCTTATAAGACTGAATCCGCTCTTCATAACTCAACGATTTTAGGCTATCGTAGAGTTTCTTCAGTTCGTCATAGCTGATAGGTTCACGTTCTCTTTTTCCTAATACTTTGTGGATCTTATTTATGTTTCCACCCGATGCAATTATACTGAATGAGTTATTGTCTTTAGAGATATCCTTCAACCAAGACTTAAATCGTTTCTCTTCATCTTCTTTTACGGCATCTACGAGTAAGCGCACAGTTCCCATCTGAAACGAATTGGAGTCGACTTTCTGCTGATTGCTGTATACGATCACCTCTGTACTACCTCCTCCAACGTCAACATAGAGGTAGTTCTTCCTTTTGTCCATAAAGTTGTCCAACTCTCCGGCCTCGTATATGATTTCGGCTTCCTCCCTGCCTGTTATGATGTCTATGTTTATGCCACTCTCGCGCCGTATGTCTTCTACTATATTGGCTCCGTTGGTAGCATCACGCATGGCGCTGGTTGCACAGGCTCTGTAGTTCATCACGCCATAGGCTTTCATTATATGTGAGAAGCCCTGCATTGCATGTATAAGCCGCCACTCCTTATCTTTGCTTATTGTTCCAGAGGTGAATACGTCGTCACCCAAACGGATAGGTACACGGAGATAAGCTACCTTCTTGAAGTCGGGCGTTGTTCCGTTTACTTCAATGTTGTTTATAAGTAGGCGAATAGCATTAGAACCTATATCTATTGCTGCAAATATATCTGTATTCATTTTTTATCATTCAATTTCTTATAAAAATCGTATAAAGCTGTCTGAGAACGGCAAGGAGGATTGTCTCCTCTCTTTACATAATTGTTGCTTCCAAAGACAGTGAGATCTCTTGCTTTTTCGTTATCCGACCATTGT
Source organism: Dysgonomonas sp. UBA7630 (assembly GCF_002483985.1). Classification (NCBI taxonomy): domain Bacteria; kingdom Pseudomonadati; phylum Bacteroidota; class Bacteroidia; order Bacteroidales; family Dysgonomonadaceae; genus Dysgonomonas; species Dysgonomonas sp. UBA7630. The sequence continues at coordinate 3,605 of NZ_DLIY01000021.1, read as the reverse complement.
ATATCAAAGAAGCCCTTCAATGTTTGTTTTATTTCTTTGTCGAGGATAGGAACTCCCACCTCTATTCTTCTGTCTAGATTTCGTGTCATCCAGTCTGCACTCATGATGTAAACTTTCTCGTCTCCACCATTGTGGAATATGGCTATACGTGCATGTTCGAGATAGCGATCGACAATACTTATTACCCGTATGTTTTCACTCAGATCTTTCATTTGTGGTTGTAAGCAACATGCTCCTCTTACGATGAGCCGTATCTCGACTCCTGCCTGACTTGCTTTGTAAAGCAGCTTCACCATTTCTTCATCGGTAAGGCTGTTAAACTTAGCAAATATATGAGCCCGTTTTCCGTTCTGCGCATTCTTTATTTCTTTCTTAATAAGGTTGACGAATTGATTGCGCATGTAATAAGGTGAAACAAGCAGTTGCTTGCACGAGAAGTGTTTGTGTGTATTGATCAGAAAATCGAATACTATAGCCGTATCAGCTACTATTTGAGGATTTGATGTAAACAAGCCGAAGTCGCCATATATCTGAGCTGTTGCCTCATTAAAGTTGCCGGTTCCGATATATGCAAAATCTTTATTCTTACGTTCTACCAAAACGATTTTGCTGTGTACCTTTAGTCCGGTGACGCCATGTATGACTTTTACCCCCTCCTTTTGCAGTATCTCCGAATATTCTACATTTTGTTCTTCATCGAATCGTGCCAGTAGTTCCATTAATACAACTACTCTCTTGCCGTTCTTGGCTGCATTGATGAGGGCATTAATAACTTTCGAACGTTCTGCAACACGATATAAAGTGATATAGATACTTTCTACTTTAGGATCTATCGCAGCTTCCCGAAGAAAATCAATAAAATGATTAAATGTATGATATGGATAATTAAGTAATACATCTTTACGAGCAATGGTTTTCAATATGCTCGAAAAAGGCTTTATATGCGGATGGTTTAGCGGAGCCAAGCTTTTGCTTTCAAGATCGGGACGTACCTTAGGGAATTTCATTAAATCCCTCATAAGATGATATCGCCCTCCTGCATCTAGTTCCTCTCGCCTTTTTAGCTGGAGCTTTGATGATATGATATCTAACAAGTCTTCGGGCATCTCTTTGTCGTAGATGAGGCGAACAGGCTGTCCGTGCAGACGATTTTGTAATCCGGTCTCCATCTTTTCTATCAAGCTTTTAGAAATGTCGTCATCTATTGTGAGTTGAGCATCACGCATCAGCTTGAATGTATATGCCGAAATACTTTTATAATTAAACATAAAGAATATTTCGTCCAAGCATAAACGAATTATATCATCTAAAAATATGATGTCGTGTCTGCCTTTTACTGATGGCAATACGACAAAGCGTGGACATGAAGAACTTACCGGAATTTGAATAATTGCATATCTGGAATCGTTTTTGTCGGAGCACATCTTAACCGCATGGTAGATATTGTTATCCCGCAAAAAGGGTAATTGGGTAGATTTACGAATTATAAGTGGAACAAGAAGCGGGCTGACAACGCTCGAGAAATATTCGTGGCAAAACTGTTTTTGTTTCTGGTTCAGTTTTTTCTCATTCACTACATAAATATTATGTTTCTCCATTTCGGAGAGAACATCGATATAAGTTTGCATAAATTTCTTTTGCCCTTCAGAGACCTGACTGTTGATAAGGGGCAGTAATTCTTTAGCAGTGTATCCTCCCGAGAGGAGAGGTGCGTTCTTTGCTCTAATCTGACTAAGGCGGACGATATTGGCTATCCTAACCTTTATATACTCGTCCTGATTGTTTGAGAATATACCAAGAAAACGAAGCCTCTGCATCAGAGGTACACTTTTATCCTGAGCTTCTTGCAGTACCCGCTCATTAAAGGTTAGCCAGCTTAAATCCCTGTTGTTTATCATTTATGCCAGTGTTGTTAGATGCCTTAAAAAAGTCTGCTCAGCCGAATTTACCCATTCACGAAAAGAGTCATCCGATTGTTGCTTTGTTTTCATATAGTTTAATAACACGCTCATATCAAAATTGTTTCCAACAATGCCTCCTCCAAAAGAGATAACATCAGCTGCGTTTACTTCCTGTTCTATATGAGCCGGGATCATCATTATGGCTTTCCCCAGATAGAGAGCTTCACAAACCGATTCGAACCCCGCTGTTGTAATATATCCGCAGCATCTGCTCATAAAGTTAAGGAATTTTTCATCATCGATCGTATGGAGTGTTAAATTTTCGTCTACTATTAGTTCCTTCGGTACATTTTGCTTATCCCAGAAGAAATGTAATTTTACGTTAGGATGTTGCTCGTGCCATGCCCTTACTTCATTTTCATACCCATGATTAAGCATGTATCCCAAAATGTAGTCTTCGGTTGTAGGTTGTAGCGATAATATTTCGGATCGGAGCAGAGGCGGAACTACTGCAATACGTTCGGGGATATAATCTTTTAACGGATAGAATGATAACGCAAGTGTTTTGGTTGCACCTACACCACATAGCAGCATGTGCAGTCTCAAGAACATCATTCCTTGTTCATCTCCTTTTCCATGTAAATAGCCCGGATGTTTTAGCAGATATTGATGTCCGATATTTACNNTACAATCGGGATATCAGTGCTAAATCGCAAATAGGTGAGCCCGGTGAGCAGTTCGTAGAAATTGACAATAACATCGGGTTCGTTTTTCTGTATACGCCGATGTATTTTCTCTATGCTTTTTTTATATTTCCTTAATCTCTTAGGCGATATGTTGAAAAGCAAAGTCTTTAAGAAGTGGATCCGCTTTTTATCTTTTTTGAATACAAAAGACAAGGTATCGAAAGTTCTTACTTTAGCTCCGATTTTCTGATAAAAAAAATCGGGTATGACCCGAACCTTACTTTTTCCAACTAAAACTTCTACAACCTCGTGACCATTGCGGCGAAGGATATCAGACAAGGCTATAGCCTGAGTCATGTGCCCTCGTCCATCTCCTTGAACAATAAATAAATATCTCATATTGCAAATCTTATATCTTTCTTGTCTTCAAATACCGAATTGTTAGCCTGTGGCTCAGGTACATAATATTCAACCTCCCAATTGCCGTCATAGTCTTCGGTGAGAGCAGATAGAGATTCGACTCAATCACCCGAATTCAGATAAAGAATATCGCCATAATATCTTTTTTCGGGTTGATGTATGTGACCGCATATAACCCCGTCACACTTTTTGTGGCGTGCTATATCTACAATATGTTTCTCGTAATCGCTAATGTATGATACAGATGCTTTTACTTTTTTCTTCACTTCTTGCGACAGGGAGTAATAAGGCAACCCCTTTTTTTCTCGTCTGTTGTTGTAGTATCTATTGATCAGCATCAGTAGAGAGTAACCTACATCTCCGATTTTAGATAACCAGCTGTAGCGAGATGTAACAAGGTCGAATACATCTCCGTGGAGGACATAGAACCGTTTGTCTCCGCTTTTGTAGATATAATCTTTAACAATTTCTATATTCTGAAACTTGAAAGGAAGTATCCTGTCCATGAAGTCGTCGTGATTCCCTCTCAAATAGATTATCTTCGTTTTACGTTGTATATCCAATAGTAGTTTAATGAAATTGCTGTGTCTCTTTTTCC